>NZ_SMMD01000896.1 GCF_009711475.1 Fulvivirga aurantia | reverse complement strand
ATACAGACCATGGCTTGGTGGCACTAAGAGAAGACTTTGCTTCTTGCTCTCTTGCCGTATCTATAAGCTGATAGTTGCCCTGAAAATCTCTCGCCACCTGAATCATTGAGAACTTTGTGATGAAGTTCACATACGATAAGGTACGCATAAAGCTCAGTATATCAGAGCTATGCACTGTTCCTCCCAGTTCGACCTTGCTGTTTTGAGAAAGCAGCGTTCCTGTAAGGTACTTATTGATTTGCTCATTAAGTTTTTGAATATGGAAACCGTAGTTAAAACCATCAGTAAACTTAACAGCACAAATAATTTTGATTCTCTCATAATGAGGGTTTCTCACTTCTATTTTGATAAAAGGAGAAGTAAACTGCTGGATATATAACTTTATTTCATGTAGCAATTCACTACTTGCCATAGGCTCATTAGGATTGGCTGAGTACCTGGCGTGAGGCGTGACCACAATCAATACATTTCCCGGTGAGTCAAGGTGATTGCTCGTCATGTTAGACAGGCAATTTACCTTATAGATCTCATCAAATTTTTCTAAAATAATGCGTTCGTAATCCCACGTGGTAACGGCTCTTTGCTTATGGTGTAGCCTCTCTCCTACTCGTGTGTAAAACTCATCTGCCTCCTCTGAAGGCCTGCCCATAAATGAAGGTAATGGTTGTCGTATCGTTTGTATTCCTTCTATATTTTCTACAGACCTATTGATGGTAAAAGGTGGCAATGGTTGCCTCAAATGCTTATCTGAAACACCTGAATTTGGATCAAGCGTTGCTGAGATCACCTGCGTGGTAATACTCAAAATATTTGAGGCTGTATTTATATTATCTGTAACCGTAGCCCTGATCCAATAGAGTTCAGAATCTAAAATACTGTTTCCATTGGTGATTTCCCCGGGAATCTCAAGTAGTACAATTCCGGTTTTGAGAAAACGATTGGTATCATCTCTCAAAATTTTTGAAGGCGCTAGCGTATACCACTCATCTGCGGAAAGATAACTCCACTCAATAACCGGAGGATCTTCCTCAGAAGAAACCGTATACTCATCTATCATTTCAAACAAAATGGTGAGTAGTTGCGGAGCTCTTACATCACTCAACCCTAAAAGTAAACTCCCTTCAAAATTATAATCAGGAAGCAAATATGTCTTCTGTTTAGAGTTATCTGGGTATACTAAGTTTTCTCCGAATGGATGTAAATAGAAAAATTTACCCCGACTATCCTCAGCATCTTTTTTAGAAGAGTGCTCTACCAGTGATATACTAGAAGATGAAGCATAGTCAACAGAAATAGTCTGTATTTGAGGGGCATATGGTGCCTTTGGCAATAATTTCTTACTCTTCTCTTTATTCTTCAGCAATCCTCCCCGAGCGTTTTCTATCGTAACCTCAGATAAAATAGAGGGATAAATGTCATGAGCGAAACCAAACTGTGGGTTAGAAAGCTCTAGTTTAATAAACCCTCTAGGTGTAAGAGATGTGTAGTTTAACGGCTCGTTTATATCATCATATTGCGGAGACTGTTTGATATCCTTGATTTCTACCTGATCAATGACAGTTTTAGAAAGTAAGGTTGCCTCCTGAGTAGGGTTAGTCGTTGTTCCATTGTCCTGCGTTCTAAACAGTTTAAAGTTTTGTCTTTCAGACTGCTCCTGGGGCTTCCATCGTCCACCATCTAATATAGAAAGTGAGGCTTCGAAAGTAGCATTATCAATATCTAACTCGTACTCTGCGTAATGACCGGCAAAACCACTCTTGTGTGGTGGCAGGTCAAACCACTCGATGTTTATTTTTAAATCGTCTAATGATTTATTGAAAATCTCATTACTTCCAATCACAAAATAAGATCCCGCTTTTGGCATTGGCCCAAAAGGAAGAAATGGAGTATTTGGATTGAGCTGACCTATGTTATTATATAAATCAAGGCTCTTATAACCTTGTACTTTTGTGTTAAAGGTGATTTGCTCGAGCTCCATATTGGCCAGTAGCGAATACGGATAAATATAGGAACTGCTATTGAGCGTAAATCTTATAACAGGCAGAGACGTGCTAAAATGCCCCCCGTGCACACTCTTATCAAATGCTGTGATTGCGGGCTCCGTGGGTAGCAGGTCGAAGTTAATTTTTAAGAAACACTCTTCATCGTTTTTATTGATCACATGCTGACGGATGTGATGCCACTCTTCACCTGAGGTAACCGAAATATTAAATGACTCAAGGAAAATTTTCACAAAAACTTCATCCTGTGTATTGTCATTGGCAATACTTAAATCTTCGAGGTAAGAAGTAAATTCTTTATATTTTTCTTTTTCAAACTGAAAAATAATCTCCACTTCTCGAAGTCCTTCTTTGAGAAATAAACTGGGGGAGGCAATTGCAAAACCAATGTCTGCATTTTCCATTGTTTTTTCATCAACACCCTTCCCACTCTGATCTTCACCAAACACAGCAAAAGACTTTCTAATTTTTTGCTGTTCGGAACTGTCTGAGTGAGTGTAGGCAGGGAATGAGGTCTTGAGAACGTTGTTTGTTAATCGTTTTTCTCTACCCTTTACGGTAAGAATTTCACTATCAACATATATCGATTTTACAGATTTTACTTTTACTTTATTTACAAGTAAATCCTCATCAGCGATATACAGCGCATTATTCCCTTCACTATCCTTTTGGCCTATAAATACCGTACCTTCATTGATGTGTGCGTATGGTGTGGCCTGATTTAGTATGAATTTTAAGTATACCTTATCGTAGATCGCATTCTTCTTTTGCTGTCGAAGTACCTCAGCAAAATAGAATTCTATATGTCTTCTATTGAGTTGGTTTAGATTACCCTGAGCCTTTTCAAATAGCTTTAAAAATGCTATGTATAAAGCTATTTCAGGGTAGTGTATATCGCTTTCTAATGATTGATCAAGGTAGTCAGGGGTTTTTGACTTAAGGTAAAGCAAGGTTTCATAAAAATCCTGGAATATCTGCTGTAGCTTTTCAGTTACGCTTTCTATTCGCTCTTTTTGAGTTTTGCCTTTGTATAACGAATCAGTTTTTTCGATCTCGTCAAGCTCCCATATTTCACTAAAATCAGCGTAATCAAGTGCGATAGTCTTACCTAAAACCTTTTTGTCATTGGCGCCAACGTCAAGTTTCTTTAGCTCCTGAAGGGCAGTCTTAAGTTTTGATGTAATCGCATTGTTGATCTCACTTCGTACGCTTACCTGAGATAGTGTAAACTCTTCAATTGCCTTTAGCCGCTTATACCAGTCTTCAAATCTGCTGGCAATATTGTGTATTTCTCTAAAGCATTTATCCAGGTATTTGTGCTTTCTATCGGTTCGCTTAAATAGTTGAGCTTTATAGATATAATCTTTGAAACGCTCCTCCATTACTACAGGCTCAGAATCTATGATAGATGCTAATACCACAGTCTCATCAGCAAAGAAGTAAGACCAATCTCCTTCGACCTTATTTTCCTGATTGTAGAAATTGATCAGCTTGGAAAGACCTGATGTGAAAACGAGCATATCTTCAAAAGATCGCTCATCTATTTTTACATAGCCGCTATCAAGTGCCTCAAATTGTCTGCTGCTCTGGCTTGTGCCAATATTTTTATTATTTCTTTTACTCATGGAGTTAAGACAGCTCTATGTGCTTATGAATCTGTTTGAGGTTTAAATCGCACGTCTGTGCCTTCTATGATGTAATAAGGGTAAACCATATTACTTCTCTTATTGGTTTTTCTTATGGTGTATACCAGCTCAATAATGAGTAGTCCATCGTTTTCCGTGCCCGGTTCGATATTAATGGCATCCAAAATTATTCTTGGCTCATAATAAAGTACCGAAAACTCGATTTTTCTTTTTATCTCATTTATGAGGGTACTATCGATAGATTCAAATACCGAGAAAGTTAAATCACAACCATAGTCAGGCAACATAATGCGCTCACCAGGTTTTGTTGTAAGTAAAATCAAAAGACTTTCTCTTATGTCTTCCTCTTCAGACACTAAGACAACACTTCCCGTTTTTTTATCGAATGTTGGGGGAAATTTCCACCCAATTCCTAAAAATGTTTTCTTATGCTTCATGTAGTTGGTTTCTTTCCTCTATAATTTAGCCACCGATCATCACTGTAGGGCAACCCGGCCCTGTAACTGTGCCCCCATGAGCTGTAGTATCTCCTAATCTCACCGCAGGCTTACCGCAGATCATAACTGTGGCAGAGCCTTTGATTATCGAATCTGGAGGCCCTGTACACACTGCATTGTCGCCAAGTATCGAGGCCGGCATTCCACCTATTAAGACTGTAGGTGCTCCCGGACCGATTACCGGCCCGCCTACGTGGGGTACAGTGCCCGTTACCATCGGACAAACATGCATATCTGTAATTCGTATCGCTGGTGGCATATTGTCTTATTTTAATTTATTTGTACCATCGCTCCTTTGATGGTGGTTGTTGCCGAACCTTTCAATTCAGCCTGAGTTCCTTCAGCTGCAAACTTAGTTGTGCCTTTCAAACTCACGTTCATACCTTCGGCATTTAAATCTTTCGTGGCCTTTATATCTGTCTGACCTGTAGATTCAAGTGTAATATTGCCTTTAGCTGATATTTTAATGTCTTTATCTGCTTCTAAAGAAATTCCGGCATCTGACATGACCAGTTTATTTTTATTAGCAGTATCTTCTATTGTTACATTTTTATTTTTATCGTCAAGTACCAACTTATTACCTTCCGGAGTATGGATAGTTAGTATTTTATCCTTGTCATTAAACTGAATTTCAAGCTCTCCTTTGGTAAAAATTGATTTAGTGCCATTTTCTTCTTCCGGAGTATATTTAGGCACTAATTTCTTACTATACATAGCCCCCAATATCACTGGTGACAATGGGTCATCATTGAGAAAGCCCAGAACAACTTCATCACCGATTTCAGGATAAAAAAACATACCTGAGCCATTAGAAGCATAAAAACTAGACAATCGCGCCCAGATTGGCATATTGTCTTGCTCTAAGGTTGGTAGTGTTACTTGTACTCTATGATTACCGTCCGGGTCTTCATGAATTTGTTTCACCACCCCAATTTGTAAACCATTGATTGGGGGTATGGTGCCTCCCGCAGCCGGTGACTCAATTAGAGGCACTTCTTCTGCATAAGTTTCATTTGAAAGACCAAGACCGATTTCGGTCACCCAATTACCATCTTCTAAAATATGATTGATGGAACCAATGAATGCGTCTCCATTAAAATGATCACTTAATCCGTCTATTGAAATCAAAGTACCCGGCTCAGCCTTGGCATTCCCTCTGATTTTAAGACTACCGGTAACCTTAGACAGCCTGGATCGGGTAAGTCTGCTACTTGCCCAATTTTTCAGTATAGCCTCATTTGTAGTAGAAGGTGTTTGTAACCTAAACTCATCTAACCCTAAAACCTCAGCTAGTTTGTCTGATTTTAAATCCCCTTGAGACGATTCTGCACTGGCACTACCTGTTCCTTCTAAAACAGACTGTGTGCTAAAGTCCCAGGCTTTAGAAACCACTGATTTATATTGGCTTCGCGAATCTATCTCGCCATTAAAGCTTACAAATCCTGTCCCATAGCCAACCTTCAATACCTTTTTGTTCCCTGGCGCTTCTGCTATTAGCTCACCATTGACTGTACGCACCAAAAGTCCATTCACTTCAGCACGCATCAATATAAAATCCCAGTCACTGGCATGATGTTGCACCAATTCAGGGTGCTCGGTAGATGTAGCTGAAACTTTAGCCTTGAGACTAGAGTTCTTGGCAAGCTCAGAGATTACATCACTATCTTTTACGTCTTTAAATACGGTATTTTTTCTCCCTACTGTGAGTTTAACGGCCTTATCCTTGCAATCTACCATCACATACGGATTGCCACTTCTATCTATATTGAGGCTATGCTTGATAATGATACCCTCAAAAATCACATCTTCCTGCGACTCATATCCTGCTTTGATGGTAATCTCCTTACCCGGGTCGAGCAGTCCTTTATTACTTAAGGAGAAATCGTCAGATTCTGAACTACCGCCATCCATGTATTCAAGTCTGGCGCTAGCTATTTTATTTATACTCCTTGAAACACTCAAAGATATGCATAGGTAATGCCCCGGAATTTCTTGTCCGTCCACCAAAACTGAGTAGGTAACTAATGTTGAGTCGGTTAATGCATTATCAGCCATAGCTTATTTCTTTACTGGCGGAAACATCAACTCCGCACCCGGTTCCAGATTTCTGAAATTGACTAAATTATTAACTCTGGCTACTTGTAGATAATAGCTGCTGTCACCATATATTTTTTCACATAGCATGGGTAGGTTATCACCCATTTTTACAGTAACTACATGACTTAAATCCGGGGAAGATTTGTTGGTTTTCTTTGCCTGAGTTTCCGGATCCATTGAATTTTCAAAAGCCACCTTTGCTTTCGCTCTTATACTGGTACCGTCAGGTGAAAACATAGTATGAGTCACTTCCAGACTCGTAAGGCGACCGTAAAAGGTAAATGAGGTACCCCATGACAATTGAACAAAAGGCGTTTGGTGCTCTTCTCCAATATAATAATAGGTCGCTTCTTTTAATTTCTCTATTTCCTCATGTACATCACGTACTTCACCTGTAGCACCAGTGCCGTCAAATACCAATTCAAAGCTTACTGATTCAGGACCTACATTTTTAAATTTATTCTCGGGGCCAATGGTATCAGGGGCTTGATCTGCGTTGTAGTTTATAGAATGTGAATGCGCTATCGATGAAGGGTTGATCATTACACTAAGCTCTTGTCGCTTCTTGGTGTATTTCTGATCATCATAGCTTATTATCTTAAGTTTCTTAAGTTTTGAGTCTGAATCCAAACCTGCCATCTATCTTTCTTTTCTCGTCTCAATCTTTTTTAAAACCCGGTCTACGCACTGCTCAATGATCCTGCGTTCTTCCGTAGAACTCAAAGTATTTTGCCTTTGATTTCCTGCAATTTGGTGACTGTCTTTGACAGATAACTTAATCACCAATTCGTTTATTTCTAAAGGCATATTATTCTAAGTATTTATCTGTTTTCCTCAAATCTTTGAAAGGCCAACTCTATAGTTTCAACTAATAATTGATTTTTATCGGCACCGAACCCCGAAACTTCTTTTTTGACAGGGTATGCCTTCTCAAAAGTCCAGCTCATTATTGGTTCATCTTTTTCACTTAGAAGAGTGACAATAATGTTGCGTAGTACCAATGGTTTTGCAAAACCTGTCTCAACCGTACTTTTCACCCAATTTGCGAATTCGGACTTTACTACCACCATTCCACGTTTGAGTATAAGATTTGGGTATTTAATAGGTTGGGGAACCCGGTGTATAAACCGGTTTTCCCCACCCTCTTGTATATCTTCAGTAGGTATTTCTACAGATATACCAGATATCTCCTGAAAGCTGGCATCATAACTTTTATCCGTCCCTGAAGCAGAAGCTCCACTTAAATTAACAGCAAATCTGAAACCTGGAACAGGGTAATGTTTAGCCATATTTTACAGAGATTATCCTAATTCCTGAGTAATTCCCTCGTGTGCTAACTCAATTGACTCCAGGGCAATCTCGTTGGCATCTGACTTCAAGTCTGGACCTGAAACCTTAACAGGGAATGCATTTTCAACTCTCCAAACCATCACAGGACTATCTTCCTCATCAAGTAAGGTAATTGTTACCGTTTCTCTTCGATCAGGGTTAGTCTGTACATCCTGGAACCAGTCAAAAAAGCTAAGGTCATCTTTGAAAACACCTTTTTTCAAAGTGATAGTACCGTGCTTCTTCAATCCAGGGATTTTTTGAGTTACTAATGACGGGTCACTTCCCGATCTGTACTCAATAAATTGGGTTTCCATCTCAAGTCCTGTTACTTCCTGAAACCCTACATCGATATCACCCCACTCTACTGTGAAGTGAAACTTAGGAACTGGCCATAATTCTTCTGCCATAATCTGATATGTTTATAAGCTTTTAATGATTTATTTAATAGTTAGGATTATGCTTCAAGCATTTTTTGCTGGAATGTGATCACGATAAATTCAGCAGGTCTGGCTACAGCCACCTTCACTGTAATTCTCATAATACCGTCCAATACGTCATTTGGAGTCATTGTTGAACCGATTCCAACATTTACTTCGTAAGCATCGGAAGGTGTAAGACCTACAAGGCCACCTTGTCTCCAGATGTCATTAAGGAATGACGAAACCATACTTCTTACCAATACCCAGGTACCGGAAGTGTTAGGCTCATATACGTATGCTTTAGCTGCAGCTTTTACTGACTGCTCGATAAAAGTTATCGTTCTTCTTACGTTTACATATCTCCAATCCTGGCTGTTGCCATCGAGTGTTCTGGCACCCCATACTTTGGTTCCTTCACCAACGAATGATCTGATAGCATTTACTGATTTACCAGTAACCGTCACGTTTAAATCTTCCTGATCATCATGTGTAAGTTTGATTACAGGTGAAATTGCACTGTTTACGCTTACGTTAGCTGGTGCTTTCCACACGCCTCTTTCACCGTCTACCATAGAGTAAATACCTGCCATTGCTGCTGCAGGAGGCAAAATGTTGAGGTGAGTTCTAATCCCTTGCATCACTTTCTTGAAAGAAGGGCTTACTACATTAAGTGTCTGAGAAAGGCTCTCAGCATCAGTACCAGACTGATCAAGCTTCTTTACTTCCGCTTTTATTTCATCAGCCTTTTTAGCGTTTGCTGCTCTTTCTTCAGCCTCTTTGTTGAGTAGATCCTGTAAAACATCAATATTAGAGATGTTCTTGTAGTCCACTTCTTCATTTTCTACGATGCTAGTGTAAACCCACGGGTAATACGCTGCACCATAAGCCAGGAAGTTAGAACCAACTCCCTCACGGAATCTGGTAATTACATCATTTTTATCGTAAGTACGCGCTTTGTTACCATTAGGCACATCAAGTACGGCAAATCTGCTTTTCATTTTAAATCCGCAATGCGTAAGCATTTCTTGCTGTAAAGAATAGCAATCGCCTTCATCAAGCATTACAGCCTCAGGAGCAACCAAAATTGTTGGCTCATCTTCTCCTACCAAAGACTGAATTCCATCAGTCAAAGCTTTTTTAGAGATTGTATTAGGCTTTGGTGCAGATGCTTTGGTATCCGCTGCCTTGGCATCTTTACCTTTTGCATCTTTATTAGAACTGCTTGCACTAGCTTCTCCCGATGCATTGTATGTACCTACAGATACGATATAGCAGCTTCCTCCACCATTGGCAAAGAATAATCTAATGCTATCATAAAATATAAATCTTGAACTAGAGTCAGGAACGACTTTATAGCCTTTGCCTCCTACCTGAATATCGAAATCTTCGCTATCAGAAGCAGACTGAATGTTAAAAGTTGTTCTTGTTCCTCTTCCAAATATGTTATGATATTCGGTGAGTGAATTAATACGCACAGGCATGTTAATCAATGACTGACCGTCTCTGCGTGCTTTTTCCGTATATCCGACAAAGGCAGGTACCGCTGTAGGTATACCCGCTACGGAGTTAGGAAAGGCGTTCTTTTCTTCAATGTAAACGCCAGGAGTAGCTAAGGTTTGTGACATTGTTTGTTGTTGTTGGGTTTTAATTATACATAAATGATTATTTCCGAAAATACCTTTGAGTTAGCCTCTCTGGTTTCCGGCTTTATCGAATCGATAGGAGGTACCGGCAATCGTCTGATAAGGACTTTATTGGCATTACCTCCATTTTTCTTTCTTAACTGAAAATGGAAATCCGAATACTCCATCAATGGCAGTGCAGTGTTTGAGCTAAAGCTCAGTGCATTTGTACCATTTACCAACTTCACTTCTTCAGCCTTGCTAAAGCTGACTCCTTTTTTCTCGCTATATATGGTTGCATCCTGGATACCTCGTACATATTTTGGCACCACCATGTAGCGCCAGAAGGTATCCCTTGCTTTAAATTTTATTTCATAATTATACTGAGGCAGTTCTGCCTGCTCTTCGATTTTAGCAAGCATTTCTTTCTTCATTTTCTCAGTAAACTTAATCTCAACCAAACCCAAAGGTGGTTGTGAAACTTTACTCGCTATTGCAATAAATTTTTCTTTCTCTTTATCGTTGAGGTACAACTTGTATTTGCCTTCAGGAAGATTTTCAAAAGTTGTGTGTGGTAAAATCTCTGCATCTACATCTCTGCTGACTATTACCTGATCTTCATCGTCTTTCAACTCCAACTTACCTTTGGCATCGGCAAGCTGATAGTCGAAGTAATTGGGTCTTACCTGCAAAGTGTCTTCAGCAGAGACAAACTCCCCTTTTTGCAAGTCATCTTTCTTTTCTTTAGCGTTAGAAAAATAAAATATCGAATTACGATGCTCTGTAGGAATTGCCGTGAAATTTCTAAAATAGGCATTGTTACAAGTCATCCAAAAGGAAAAAGAGAGCTCTTGCCTACTCAACTTATAATGTAGCGCTTCTTTTCTTTCTCCATCGCAAAGTATATGAAGACCTGAATCATCTTGCTTAAGTAAAAAGCCAAGTTTATTGATGAGTTGCGCAGTTTCTCTTGTAGGAAGAAATTTTATATCTCTACCCTCATTATCAGCATAGTATGTATGCGATACTTTTATGGTAAGAAAACGTTTAAAATGAAACTGCAAGTCGATCATCGATACTAGAAGTTTGCCCCGAAACCTGAGAATGGCACATCGTTACTGGTAAGCACACCTTCCTGGAAGGTCACCATTCTTACTTTATATAAAATGGAAGGCAAATACTTGCCGCCAATTGTGCCCCAAAGGTGGCTTTGGTTTTGAAGGTCTTGATTTACAATTTCAAAAGTTAATTTATCGATATCGTTATTAAGCTCTGGTGTGTTTCTATGATTCATCACCTTATTGGCTTGAAAGAAGCTTATTACAGCAGAAAGATACCTTAACCCTTCCATGTAGTTTCCATCATTAAAAGATGCTGAAAACAGTAGAAAGAGATTCATATTAATCGGCCGATTGGTATTACCAGAATGATTTTTATGACTTACCGTCTCTTGTTGCAAGTTGACCAGACTTAGAATTATTTTATCCGGTTCTGTAACCGCCATCGACCCATCGGGATTTACAATATTGGAGACAACTATCTTCTGCTCTGACTGACCGAACCTATTGGTAATGTAGTCGTTAGCTAACTCCGAGATGACAGATACTGCAGAATAAATCATAATAATTTTAAAATTCCCTTTCGATAAACATAGTATTTTTCATACTTCATTCATGTTTATCCTTCAATAATAGAGAAGTAATTTTTAGAATGCTAATAATAATTTATAAAAAAATCATACTTACTAAGGCAAGTCTTTTTCACTTAAAAACTGCCTGCTTATCCATAAAAATATAATGGCTCCAATTACAAAACCGGCCAACAGAAATACGATTTCACGTACTCCGGTGTATTGCATACCTATAAAAAGCAATGCAACTAATACTATTATCAATAATGCCAAACCACCCTTTATCACGATATTGAACATCCGCTTAAATCTGCAGCCATATCGGTAAAGCACAAAAAAGCCAAGCATACTCACACCAAACACCGCACCGAATATCCCAAATAATGGCCTTGGATTCTTCAGTAAATAATTTGGGTTTTTGATAATTCTAAAAGCCAGAGACATCCATCTTCTTGGAGAAAAGCGTTTACTTCTGGCTACGGCATTGGCCTGCTTAATTTCATCAGGTGTCATAGCAAATTTTGCAGCCAGCAATTTCCATAGTTCTTTAAAACCATTGTCGTAACCGAGCGCCCAAATACCCACACCTCCGAGTTTTTTCTCTTTTATCCAATCGTACTTTCTGGCAAGTGTGAGGCTATCTTCATACCACAGTTGTCTGTAGTTATTTTGATTATCGCGATAAACATAAAATTTAGATTTACTCACCTCATCTTCACAGCAAGGTAAGTCTCCATGCTCTTTTTGTATGTTTCTATACATAGGGTAGCGAATGAAGCGGTTTACTTTAGAAGGAAACTTCAGGTCTCTCGTTTCCCACTCGGCACCGTAGTAAGGTAAGCCTAACAAAAGCTTATTATTTGGTACGCCACCGACCAAATATTCATCAACAGCTGACTGTAAATTGTACTCCCACCAGGTCTGCCCACTGTTTAAAGGCGCCACCGGACCCGCTACTGTGCTATTTGCACCATAAAACTCGTAGCCCATTATTATGTACATGTCCACATGTTGGTTGAGCTGCCTTAACTCATAAACCCGATCAAAATCTATAGGTGGTACCGCCAGAGTGATGAGGTAATCTTTTTTAGCTGCTCTTAAGCTACTGGAGAGGTCAATAATGAAATTAGTGAACTGCTTTCTGGTATAAGAAGGGATGTTCTCAAAATCTAAATTCACTCCATCAGCATTTCTTTCTCTTAATAATGTAATCAGTGTATTGATAAAAGTACGCTGGGCATCCAGGTTTGTAAGAAATTTAGCATTATTTGCCTGTCCAAAGTTTGTAACACTCAACAATACTTTTGTACCGTGCTGTTGTGCTGAATCAATAAGGGCAGTTGTTTTCCAATCGTGGATGGTTTTGTAGCCACCAGTATTGGGGTTTAACTCATAAGAAAAGTATGCTATAGCTGAGAGTAAAGAGAAGTTGTAGCTTTTATAAGCAGTACCCATCCAGTAAGGATGCCAACCAAAAACCTTAGTTGTGCTATCTATTTTATGCTCTTTTTTATAGCTATTACCATGAGTAAGCTTGTAGTATTTAGACCAGCTGTTTTCACTCTTAAATTCCTTTTTCGGCCTTCTCTTTTTTACAGATAAAACCCTGTTTTTAAAATAGGTGGTATCTACAACTCCCTTAGATACACTGCTTCCTTCATCAATTAAACCCGCCTGGTTCACTTCCATTAGGGAATCTAATAGTTGCTGATCGGTACTCGTTTTCTTTATTGTGGTATCCGGCTTTGCAATTTTTATTGTATCCGGTTTAGGCCTTACTGTTTCTGACTCTTCTTGCCGATTTTTTTCTATCAGCGCATTGATACGGCCCTTAATTAGATCTTGTGATCCGTTGTTGGTTTTTTCCTGACCCCATGAAGCTGAAACAACACAGAAAATAATTAACACAGCGAGAAAAAATCTCATTCTTTTCAGTTGGTTTTTGAGGAGGTAAACTATCATTAATCCAAACACTTCTACCCATTCCGGCTCATCATCTGAGCTAATAAGTTCCGTACTATTTATTCAAACTTTTACACAAGCGATCGCTAAAATATAACCTCCTTGTGAAATGAGAAAATTAATTGATGGCTTTTTTTAGAAAAAAATAAAATCATACTATCTCATGTTGCAACATTGTATATTTAAAACATTGTCTAATATATTTATATAACATTTTTTAAATATTTGTACTAAGTTAGCGCCCTGAATAACACAAATTAGCACAATGTCTGCACGTTTATTTTTAGTATTTTCTTTATTATCAATTTCTTTTTCTTTCGATTTAATGGGTCAGGAGGTTAGTGCAACTGCCGACAATTCTGCCCTTGCAGATCGATTCAAATCTTTGGATGTCAGCTATTTAGGCACCACCCAAAACTGTATACCTTATGATGTGTATGCTCTGAAATATCATAATACCTGGGTGCTCACTATTTTGGAACAAGAGACGGTAGCTACTTTCGTAACGCGCCCTCCAAGGAGTGATGAAAAAGTACATACAGCCTCTACCTATTTTACTGAAGGCGTCTCGTATTTGGTCGAGATAGACAGTTATTTCAAGAAAAAGAAACGGAAGAAAACTGTAAACGACCTGGAGTTATATGGCTTTTACAAATTGAATAAGAAAGGCAAAAGAGCCATGCGAGGCATGCTTTTACTTGAGCTGCCAGACGAGAAAGAAGTACCTGATTTCTTCTTATTCAAATTCTTTCACAGCCTATTTTCTAAAGCCGAAAAAGAAGTGGATGACAACCGACTAAAACCAAACCTTGAGGAAAAAATTAAATCCACCGAAGAGAAGATAAATGCTCAGGTGGATGATATTAAGTAGTTTATTCTTTTTCAAATAAGTGTTTAATAGACTTATTTTTTGGCATGTTGATCAAATTTATTGCAGCTACACCATGATTGTTAGGAGTAGTTGGGTCTAAACCAGCTTCTAACAAAATTTTAATGATTTCATCTCCATTTTTATCATTATAACTCATTATGGCACTCCACAGTAAAGTATTACCATGGGGATCTGTTATCTCTTTGTCTGCTCCATTTTCAAGTAAAACTTTGAGAGCCTCAGGTTGGTAATCTAAAACAGCAATATGAGCAGAAGAATATCCTGGTTTTGTTAATACATTTAGATCAGCACCATTCTCAATCAAAATTTTCAATATTTCAATATTCCCATCTTCAGTTGCAGCATGTATAGGAAACTGTCCCGTATCTCCCATCTGATTTATGTCAACATTATCTTTTATCAGCTCTTGTATTTTGCCAACCTCTCCTCTCAAAGTTGCT
>NZ_SMMD01000840.1 GCF_009711475.1 Fulvivirga aurantia | reverse complement strand
GATGCTCCCGCAGTAGGAACACTTTCAGAAGGTAGTACTGCAGCAGACATTACAGATTATTACGCATTCGAAAGTCCAGAAAACTCAGACAATTATGTTTTTGTAACCAATGTTATGGGTCTCACAGCACCAGGCTCAACTGCAGATGCAAAATTCAGTGAAGATATCATGTACGAAATCAACATTGACAACAATGCAGATGACATTGAAGATTTGGTGATTCAGGCAATCTTTAGAGATGGAAAAGTAATTGTGTTTGGTCCAACTTCACCTTCAGAAGCTGGTATTGAAAGTAAAATCGAAAACGATGGCACAAGAGTAGAATCTATGGTATCTGCTTACGGACAAACTCCGGAAATAGGAGCTGCCAGTGGCATGAAAGTGTTTGCAGGACCTAGAGACGACTCTTTTTACATGGATTTCTTCAAGTTTGTTGACATCGTAAATGGTGCAGGAAGTGCCCTTGGCCTAGAAGTAGACCCACCAGCAAATGGTAGTGAATACTCTACATCTTTTGATGATCCTGGTTCAGATACTTTCGCTGGCTCAAATGTAATGTCAGTTGTAATAGAACTGCCAAAATCAATGCTAGGAAGCAGCACAACTTTCAGTTCTTGGGTAGAAGCAAAAGTAAAAAAGTAATTAAAACACACTCATTTAAAAAATTAAGATCAATATGAAAACTAGAAATATAATATCTGCACTAAGCCTAAGCTTATTGCTGATTTCTGCCGGTTGCGGAGACGATGACAGCAATGATGTAATGCGTGAAGATGCTCCTATGGCAGAAGCCGGACAACCTCAAACGGTTGATTTAGAAAAAATGGTTACACTGGATGCATCTGCATCTGTAGGACAGTCGATTGCTTTCAACTGGATAGTGACAGACCCTAATGGTAATGTAGTGGCACTCAATAATGCAACTTCTGCTGAAGTATCATTTGTGGCCTCTGTTGAGGGTACCTATGACGCTGTAGTGGCTGTAACCAACTCTGGCGGAACAGAAGAAGCAATGACCACAGTTACTGCTGTAAACCCTACATTCACATCATGTGACCAAATGGGTAGACCAGCCATCAACACTGTTTTTAACTACTTTGGAGATGCTGAGGCCAAGAATAATTACAACCAAACAACGCCAAACGGTGGTAACGCTGCTGTAGCAGACTTTGAGTTTATCTTAGATAATCTGCAAGAATATATAGGCCTTAACTCAGATACATACGTCAACATACTAGGTTTAAACAACACTGAAACAGCTGGCGTACTTACTGTTGATGTGCTTACATCAGATAAGACTAAAGCCACTTCTTACGGAACACTCAATGGTCGTGCGTTGGGAGATGATGTAATTGATGTTACGCTTATCTTAACTTTTGACGATCAGTCTGGTAATTCCAGTCCGTTGATACCCGGCTTGATTAGTGACAATGTAGATGCGAATGACAAAGAGTTTTCTAACTCATTTCCATATTTAGCATCACCTCATTAAGCAATAGATTATAATTATTGGGAGGGCTTAATGCTCTCCCATTCTTTTCACCACATCCCTTCTCGTTATGTTTAAGCAATTTTACACCCTCCTTTTTTCTATACTAGCCTTTGGCTGTACAAAAACAGAAACAGCTCAGACAATCAGTGATCCGCAGGATTATCAGACTTATTTAGATAATGAAAAAACATTTAGAATGGCCTCCTACACAAGTGACGTGGCATTCTGGACTAACAAAATTGAGCAACAGCAAGCCGGATATATCTACATTCAAAAACTTGCTGCCTTAAAGAGTGCTGCCTTTGATCAGACTGGTGAAGTTTCATACCTCAATGAAGTGGATAGCCTATACAGGGAAGCCAACCAATTTGTGTCAGGCAAAAGAAAAGCTAACAATTTAATTGCCTTAAGCAGCAATGCCATCAAACAACACAAATTTGAAAAGGCCCTGGAGTATGCGTATGCTGCTATGAAAAATACGGATGAAAAATTTGGCCCTTCTCTCATGGTTTATGATGCTGCCATGGAACTTGGTCTTTATGACTTAGCTGGGCGAATGATAAAATCTACCAAAGATTTAGAGTCATTCGATTACCTGGTTCGTTTATCGAAGTTTCAGGATTATAAAGGTGACCTCGATTCGGCAATTTCACTAATGGAAACAGCCTTTGAGCAGGTAGACCAACTAAATAACCCCACAGCTCATTGGGCTCAGGCCAATTTGGCAGATATGTATGGGCACGCTGGCGAAATACAAAAATCTTACAACGGCTATTTAGCTGTGTTGAAAAAAAATCCTGACTATGATTATGCACTCAAAGGGATTGCCTGGGTAGCTTATGCCCATGATGACAAACCAGAAGAAGCGCTTGAAATCATCAGTCAACTAGTAGATCGCAAAAAACTACCTGACCATCACTTATTATTGGCTGAGTTGGCAGATTACCAAAATAACAAAGAAGCCAAAGCCAAGCACATAGAAGCATTTGTAGCAGAAGCAAAAAAAGCAAAGTATGATGGCATGTATAATAGCTATTTAATAACCTTGTACGCAGAAGAATATCAGGACTATGATATGGCCAGATCACTTGCCCTTACAGAGGTCGATGCAAGACCAACACCAATGACCTATTCTCTCTTAGCATGGGTATTTGAGCAGGAAGGAAATCACGAACGTGCTCTAGAAATTATACAGAAACACGTAGAGGGCAAATCTTATGAGCCAGATCTTATCTACAAAACTGCTGTGATTTACGCATCAAATAATAAAGATAAAGAAGCTAAAGAGTACTTTCTTGAGGCCAAAGAAGCTGCTTATGAACTGGGCCCAATAGCCAGCAGAGACATTGACAAATACCTAAATACCTTGTAGTAGGTGAGCCGTAAGTTTACCATATTATTACTCTATTTTTATTTAGCTATACTTTTTAGTCATAGCATAATTTATGTTGGTCACAGTGCTTTACACAATATCTCTGAATTTGTTACTCTCCATGACCACCATCATAGTCATGATCATAACATAACGGATCACAGCGAAGCCTTTAAAACAGCTGAGGGTGATGAAAAACATAAATCAGCGCACATCAATATGTTGTCTCTCGTGTTTTTCTTCGAACCTCCTTCAACCTTTCTTCTAAGAAACAATTTTACTCACTGTGTCCACAACCAGTTTAGTTACTTATTTCCTAAAACTAGGACACAAACTCCTCCCACACCCCCACCTATAGGGTAATCATGAATATCAGGCATTTGCTCAAATACAACAAGACTAACTAATAGCTGATCTCAGCTATGGCTATTGTATTTGAGTTTCTGAGAATGCCACTCTAATTATTTCATGTGTATTAAGTCTTCTAAGCAGACTTATTAAAGAACTTAATGATGATTTTTAAAAAACTACTTTTTACAGTGGCACTGGTATGCTGTGCCCTAAATTTACTGGCTCAATTAGCCATCCTTACGGGTAATATTTCTGATAAAAACGGCCCTCTGCCAGGTGCCAATATCATAAGCGAAGCAGGCAAGGGCACCTCTACAGATGCTCTGGGAAATTACAGGTTAAAGTTAACTCCCGGCACTTATAACTTGAAAGTATCATTTATTGGTTATGAAAGTCAGGAATTCATATTGCAAGCTGAAGCTAATCAAACGTACAACAAAGACTTTGATTTAGTGGCTGCTAATATCGAACTGGCAGATGTTACCATTTCGACTGATGAGGCTCGGAATTTAGAAAATATCTCTACTTATGACATAAAACTAAGACCTGTGAAGACTTCTCAGGATGTATTGAGAGCCGTGCCCGGGTTATTCATAGCCCAACATGCCGGAGGGGGAAAAGCAGAACAAATTTTCCTCAGGGGGTTTGATATTGATCATGGTACAGATATTACACTCTCGGTCGATGGTATGCCGGTAAATATGGTTTCACACGCTCACGGTCAGGGTTATTCAGATTTACATTTTGTGATTCCTGAGACTATAGAGCGGGTAAATTTCAACAAGGGCCCTTATTATGCCAATCAGGGAAATTTTAACACGGCAGGTTATGCGGCTTTCGATACAAAAAGCTCACTTGATAATAGTATGATCAAAGTCGAGGGTGGCCAGTTTGGTACACTTAGGTCTGTAGCAATGCTTGATTTACTCCCTAACACGAATGCTAAACAAGACTTTTTTGTGGCCTCTGAGTTTTACATTACAGATGGGTATTTTAAAAGTGAGCAGAATTTCTCGAGGCTTAATTTATTCTCCAAATACACCTCCCACTTCGATGATGGCCTTTTACAACTATCAGCATCTACTTTTACCAGCCAGTGGGATGCCTCCGGTCAAATACCAGTGAGAGCAGTGCGCAGTGGCCAAATATCGAGATTTGGAGCTATAGATGACACCGAAGGGGGTGAAACCAGCCGATCAAATATAAACCTGAAGTATATCAAAGGCCTGAGTGATAATCAAACCCTTACACAGCAGCTATACTTTAGCAAATACGACTTCCGTCTGGTTTCTAACTTCACTTTCTTTTTAAATGACCCTGAGAATGGAGATCAAATTACTCAAAGTGAGAGCCGCAAAATATATGGATATAAGGGGTCTTATTTGTCTGAGAATTACTTAGGCCAGCATAAACTTACCTCTGAGGTAGGTGGTGGCATTAGGTATGATGATGTAAATGACATCAGCCTTTCGCACACGCTAAATAGGAAAACCACATTGGAAGATTTAGCAAGAGGCGATATCGATGAGATAAATTTAAATGCATTTGCATCAGAGACACTAAATATTAATAAGCTCTCAGTAAATGCTTCTCTAAGGTATGATTACATCATTTTCAATTATGTGGATGCGCTCAACGCAGAATATGAAAAGCTATCAGAAACTAAAGGGATCATGAGCCCTAAACTGAGGCTAAATTATCAACTTACTAAGAATACAAATGTATTTGCAAAAGCCGGGGTGGGCTTTCACTCAAATGATACACGAGTGGTGGTTGCACGCAACGGAAATGAAATTTTACCGAAAGCTTATGGTATTGATATTGGCGCCATATTTAAACCAACACCAAATCTTGCTATAAATACAGCCTTATGGCACCTTGATCTCGAGCAGGAGTTTGTATATGTGGGTGACGAGGGTATAGTAGAGCCCAGTGGCAAAACACGAAGAAAAGGTATTGATGTGTCGGTTCGCTACCAGGCGCTGCCCTGGTTATACGTGGATGCGGACTTAAATTTAACCGAACCACGCTCAATTGAGGAAACTGAAGGGAATGATTACATTCCACTTGCGCCTACATTTACAAGTATAGGAGGGCTTAGCTACCAACTCGACAATGGCATAAATGGCAGTTTGAGATATAGATATCTTGATGACCGCCCGGCAAATAAGGCTTACAGCTCTACCGCAGAAGGTTATTTTTTGCTTGACGCGGTTGTGAATTACACCACTAAGAAGTTTGAAATCGGTTTGATGGTTGAAAACGTACTCGATACAGAGTGGAAAGAAGCTCAATTTGAGACTGAATCCAGGCTGAGTGATGAACCAGATCCTGTAAGCGAAATTCACTTTACCCCAGGCAGTCCATTCTTTGCACGGATGAGCCTCAGCTATTTCTTCTAAAAAAATAACCCTCGTGACCTTTGGCCACGAGGGTTTAAAAACTCCTTACAATAGTTGCCCGACAAAATATGTTAAACTTCTGAAAACACACCTAACCGATGCCGGGCAAACTGGGCAGGAATCAACAACTATTTGGCAATCTAAAATTAGAGAGTCCTGCTTGTCCAATTAAAAGATCCTACTTATGAGAATAGAAATTGTAAGTCAGTTTACCTACTTACGAAGAGAACTTATCATATGGATTTCATAATTTTAAAATATGCGAAAACTAATCTCATACATGGCCATGAGTATCGATGGCAAAATCGCCAGGCTTGATGGAGACGTGAAGTGGTTAGATAAAATTCCAAACCCTGATAAAACAGACTATGGATATGGTGATTTTTACAAATCGATAGATACTACTTTGATGGGCAGAACTACTTATGAACATGTTAAGAGTTTCGGCTTTGACTATTACAAAGACACAAGGAATTACGTTTTCTCTTCTAAAAAATCTGAAAACCAAAAGTACCTGCACTTCATTTCTGAAGATGCAGTTGATTTTACTAAAAAACTAAAGACTCAGGAAGGTAAGAATATTTGGCTTATTGGAGGAGGCAAGCTTAATGCTTCGATGCTAAAAGCCGGGCTTATTGATGAGTTGATGTTGTTTGTTATGCCAATTGTATTAGGTGAAGGAATTGCTGCTTTCGAAGGTCTTGACCTGATGCATGACGCAAAGCTTATTGATACAAAAAACTACAATAATAGCGTCACCTATTTGCATTATACCCTCTAATTTGATCTAACTCTTCTCAACCGCACCCATAACCTGCATCGTTTCCAGAGTAGGGTTTTCGCTACCACCTTTAGGCTCTACTGTTACTGCAAAAGCACCCGCTCCTCCAGCTATGTTTTTCATTTTGAGTAGACCTGTATCTGGGTCAAAAACACCTGCATCTACGGGCTTGCCATCGATAATAGCCCACAACTGGTATTGCTTCTCAGTGGTAAGCTCCTTCAGGTTTTGCACACTTAGGTAAACCTCTTCAGATGAGCTATTCCAGTATATGTAAGCCAGCCCTTCAGGTGCATTATCAGTGCCTTTCATGGCTATTCTATCAAAACTACTATTATTGATAATGCCGAGGTCTTCTTCGATTTTTTCCAGTTGCTGATTTACCTGATTATAGTCTTCCGCCACACGTTCATTCTGAGCAATGAGAATGTCTAATTCACCTTGTGTGTCTTGCCACTTATTCCAATAATTAAATGCCAATACAGAAGAAATTACTGCCAAACTAACTGATGCAGCGGCAATATACCTCCAGTAAGGAGATGCCTCACTCGACTCCATAGCCACTACTTTAGCTTCCGGTTTAGACTCTTTAGTATCGATATCTTGAAAGAGTCTCTCTTTTACTGAGGCTGGTGGCTTTATAGCCGTCTTAAATGCCATCTGCTCAAAACTCTCTTCGATTATTTCGATCTCAGCTTTTACCTCCGGGTACTTTGCAGCCATTTCTACCACCTCCTGATTTTCCTTCTCAGAAAGCTCCCCGAGTACGTAAGACTCTAATATGCCTGATGATATGTATGCTTCAATATTCACTTTTCTACACCTAGTACATTTCTTAAATTTCTAAGCGCCATTCTAAGTCTCGTCTTAACAGTACCCAAAGGAATGTCATACTCATCTGATACCTCAGACTGAGTAAATCCTTTGAAGTAAATTAAATTGACTATCAGCTTTTCTTCTTCTCGCAGGCCATTCAGTAATTCTTTAACCCCTATAGACTCCTCTTGCTGATAGATAAGATTGTCACGCTCAACATTATATACGTTGTTTGAGATATCGTCAGTTTTCTTAACCTTCTTTATTTCTTTAGACCTCAGCTTATCGATAGATAAATTTCTACTGATATTCAGCATCCAGGTAAATAGCCTACCTTTTTTGGTATCGTAGGTATCTATTTTATCCCAAATTTTCATAAAGGCATCGTGTAGTACTTCTTCAGCCAATTTCTCATCATCTAAAACGCGAAAAATCGCTCCGTATAAGGCAGCCGAATAGTTATCGTACAAATAGTGCATAGCCGTTTTGTCCTTCTGTTTAAGAAGGGCAACCAACTCGTCTTGCTGCATACGTCCGGCTACTTGAGACATTGGCGGAAAGATAACATAAAGATTAGAATAAGTGAAAAATCACAGTTACAATAGAGGCAATCACTCGCTATAGTTTTGAATATGTATATAAAAGGATCTTGCCATGTCATTCAGGTATTTTTTTCTACCCATAAAAGTTGCTGTTTGCTCCTCTACAAATTCTTGAGACACCTCTTTTCTATAATGTGAGAAAGCTGCTGAGACTACTTCTTCTGTAAATAACCTATCTAACTCCTGTGCAGTCTGCAAATATTGTTTTTCCTCCACGTCTGCCAACAGTTGATAATCTAAGTCACTGATCTTCTCCGTGATTTTGATGGCCTGCTCTTTAGAATTTCTAAACGACTTACACCTTTTCGTAAGCGGAATGATAACGCTATTGGCTAAACCATCGTCATATCGACATAATGCCATATCACGGTCTACCGGCACAGCTTTGACATCATAATAATCCCCTTTATTATATGCCAACCACTTCCACTGACCTTCGTGCCTGTCCCAGTCGCTTATCATAAAATCAAACATGCGGCATTTGAGAAATTGCAGTGTATCAATTCTGAGAGTATGTTTAGCAGAGCCTTCAATTAAGTCCTCTGTATCCCAAACGTACTCTGGTGCTCCTAAAAAACTATTTTCTTCCCAGCTGCCATCAAATTCTTTTTCAAGCATCATTACCCTACCCGCCATAGTGTAGTTTACCGAATCGGAAACCTGGTCACTCATTGGCACAAAAACAAAAACCGGTTCCTTATAATGTACCCCGATAACTTTTGTGAGCTGGCCGACTACATCAGTAGCAAACGGGTTGATGGCCGAGGTTTGATCTCGCACCAATGTTCTCACCCCGGAGTATTGCCAAACGGTCGGTAATACGCCTTTTGGATTTTTATCTACGCTTCTAAAACTGTAATGCTCACCAGATTCAGTTTCAAACTCTACACTGGTGGTCTGCATGCCTCCACCGATATGATGGAATGTTAAACTATCAAAGCCTTTGAAAACAGGGATGGTGATGGGCAAAGACCATAGGTCGCGATAGTGGTCTCCAAATAGTGTTCTTACCAGCTCACCGCGATTATAAAATTGAGAAATAGGTAATGAAATGGAATCTTGCTCAGGATCTACCGATCTGGCAAAATCAAGTCGTTTTTCATCTGAAAAACTAGCCTCTTCCCGCTCGTTGAAAACATTGGGAATGACAAAAAGTAAAATCACGAATATCAGGATAAAATACCCCGATGCTTTGACTATTTTTTTGAGCAAAATTTTAGGGTTATTTTTTGTGTCAATAACCCTAAAATCTGCGCAATGTTATTTAAAATCTAAATTTATACTTAGATGTGAATTACCTCATCATAAGCTGCTGCTGCTGCTTCCATTACTGCCTCAGACATGGTTGGGTGAGGGTGAACGGTTTTTATGATCTCGTGCCCTGTAGTTTCAAGCTTTCTGGCAGCTACTACTTCTGCAATCATCTCAGTCACATTTGCACCTATCATATGAGCTCCTAAGAATTCACCATACTTAGCATCAAAGATCACCTTAACGAAACCTTCTTTAGCGCCTGCTGCACTTGCCTTACCTGATGCTGAGAAAGGAAACTTACCTACCTTTACGTCATAACCAGCTTCTTTAGCTGCAGCTTCGGTATATCCAACTGATGCTACCTCTGGGCTGCAGTATGTACAACCAGGTATGTTATTATAATCTAACGGCTCAACATCCTGACCGGCTATTTTTTCTACACAAATAATACCTTCTGCCGAAGCTACGTGAGCTAATGCAGGTCCGTGTACGATATCACCAATGGCATAAATACCAGGGATGTTGGTTTTGTAGTAATCGTCAACAAGTACCTTACCTTTATCTGTAGCTACTCCTACATCTTCCAGACCGATACCTTCTAGGTTAGTAGAAATACCAACTGCAGAAAGTACAATGTCGCACTCAATTACTTCTTCACCTTTCTTGGTTTTTACTGTAGCCTTGCAGCCTTTACCTTTTGTATCAACCTTCGTTACTTCAGCATTGGTCATTATTTTCATGCCTGCTTTCTTAAAGGTTCTCTCCAGCTGCTTAGAAACATCCTCATCTTCTACAGGTACTATTCTTGGCATAAACTCAACCACAGTTACGTCAACACCAATGGCATTGTACATATAAGCAAACTCAACACCAATAGCACCTGACCCTACTACTACCATTTTCTTTGGCATTTTTTCCAGAGTCATGGCCTTTCTATAACCTATGATCTTTTTATTATCAATTGGCAGGCTAGGCAGCTCTCTTGAGCGACCACCAGTAGCAATAATTATGTCGTCTGCGCTGTAAGTTTCTACCTTACCATCGTCTCCTGTCACTTCAATTTTTTTGCCCGGCTTCAGTTTACCAAAGCCCATGATCGCATCAATCTTATTTTTCTTAAAGAGAAACTGAATTCCCTTACTCATGCCGTCAGCGACACCACGGCTTCTTTTAATCATGCCTTCGAAGTCTACTTTGGCATCTTTTACAGAAATACCATAATCTTCAGCATGAGAAATATATTCAAATACGTTTGCGCTTTTAAGCAAAGCCTTTGTAGGAATACAGCCCCAGTTAAGGCAAATACCACCTAAAGACTC
>NZ_SMMD01000485.1 GCF_009711475.1 Fulvivirga aurantia | reverse complement strand
TTAAAAGGATTAATGCTTAAAAAAACAGAAGAGTTTAGTAATCGCTGGGGTATTGTATTGGCCTCTTTAGGTATGGCTATCGGAGCTGGTAATTTGTGGAGGTTTCCCAGACTGGCCGGGCAATATGGAGGTGCTTTCTTACTGTTATGGATATTTTTCTTGTTAGTGTGGTCTATCCCATTACTCATGGCCGAGTTTTCTATCGGTAAGAAGTACAAACAAGGCGTAATTGGGTCATATGGAAATGTGGCCGGCAAAGGCCTGACTTGGGGTGGCTTTTTTATTACCATTTGTACGCTAGGTATAGCCTTTTACTATTCGGTTGTTACGGGTTGGGCCCTTCAATACCTGGGTTTAGCGATGCGCAACTTGTTTAGCTTCATTACAGGTGAAGCAACCATTGCAGATAAGCTTGAGACTAACCCCGACTATTTAAATGACTTTTGGACGGGTATCTCAAGTGCTGATCCTGTCACTATCATATTATACATCATCGCCATATTAGCCGGTACTTACGTATTGATCAAAGGCATTCAAAAAGGTTTGGAAAAAGCCAATAAGATCTTAATACCTACTTTATTTGGCCTGCTTCTCGTAATTACAATCATGGCACTTAACATGGAAAATGGCTTTAAAGGCTTAGAGTACATGTTTAAAATCGAAATGAAGCATTTTTCAAACCCTACGATTTGGATAGAAGCACTATCTCAATCTGCCTGGTCTACCGGGGCGGGTTGGGGATTAATTATGACAATCTCGTCATATTCAAGAAAGAAGGAGGATGTTGTACTCAATACATTTATCGGAGGCTTTGGAAATAATACCGCCTCACTCATGGCAGGAATGGCTATTTTGCCAGCGGTTTTTGCACTTTCAGCCACAGAGGGAGAGGCTATCAGTTACCTGCAGACCGGTAATCAGGCCCTCACGTTTACAATCATTCCTAAGCTGTTTGCCACCATACAGGGAGGAGCTATTTTAAGTGCCATTTTCTTTTTGGCTTTCTTTTTAGCGGCCTTTAGTTCATTGCTGCCAATGCTTGAGCTTTTCATAAGTAACCTGCGAGATATGGGCCTTACCAGAAAGTCAGCGGCCATAAGAGCAGCCATATTTTGTATAGTGTTCGGGTTTCCTTCAGCATGGTCTTTAGATGTTTTCAATAACCAAGACTGGGTGTGGGGTATAGGATTGATCATCACAGGATTGTTTATAATTATCGCTGTACTTAAGTATGGCCCGTCAAAATTTATGAGAGACTATATTGAAACAGACTCAGATTTTAATGTGCCCATCAAGTATTTTGCCTCTTGTCTTGTGTTTAATGTAGCCCTTGGCGTAATACTTATTTACTGGTGGATGTCTCAGGGGTATTCTGAGTACCCATGGTTCGATGCTAACGGAAATTGGAATTTATTTGACGTATATAGTAATGCATCGATTATTACACAATGGGGCGCAGCCCTGGTTGTAGGTTTATTGATCAACCGTTATTTGTATAAGAAATTTGTAAAGAAAGCATCATGAGTATAGGCGCAATAATATCTATGGTACTGATAGTCGGTACAATCGTGGGAGGTTTCATATTCTTCATTCGCCTTGCGATGAAAAAAGAGGCAGGTAAAAAATCAGACTAGATAAACATGAAGAAAATACTACCTTTTATTTTCATGCTTTCTTTTGCATGTTCTGATAAGAATGAACCTACAGAAACGTCAGTAGAAACCATTAACCCTGAGACGTAGTGGGGCGAAAACCCCTGGCCTGAAATCAGAAAGAAGCGTATCAATAAGTTGCTGCCAAAAGCCATGGAAGCTGCAGGTGTAGACTGCTATCTGGTAATATGTAGGGAGAATAATAATGATCCGCTGGCCGATCATATTGGTGGAGAAAATGCCGGTGGTACAGCAGTTTTTCTTTTTTACGGCAATACCGATGGTTTTACATCTAAAGTTTTTTCACCAGAAGGAGAAGCCACAGCACTAGCTGATTTGCAGATTCACGATGAGGTAGTAAGGGTAAAAAGAGGCACTTCATCTATTGATCAGGCGGCAGATTTTATCAGACAACAAGACTTTAATACTATTGCTGTAAACATTTCAGAGACCAATAATCTGGCAGACGGCCTTTCTCATACGCAATATGAAGCCGTAAAAAAGGCTTTGGGAGATGACTCAGGCAAACTGGTGCCGTCAACAGATTTAGTGTATGAATGGTTGTCTATTAAACTGCCTGAGGAGGTAGAAATAATGAAAAAGGCCGCTCAACTCACAGCTGACTGGCAGCTTGAAGTCTACCAAGAGGTAATTCCCGGTCAAACGACAGATGCTGAGGTTGCGAAAATGCTTAAAAAGAAAATGGAGGAGTATGGCGTTACTGATGGCTGGGCTCCCGACCAAAATCCAAACGTAAATTCGGGCCCCGACCGGGGTCATTCTCACGCTACAAATAAGGTCATTCAATCAGGCGATATTATTCAAATTGATTTTGGTATCAAAGTATATGACCGCTGGGTAAGCGATATTCAAAGATTTGCCTATGTGCTTAGAGCAGGTGAAACAGAAGCTCCTGATAGTGTGCAACATTATTGGGAAAGTGCTAAGGCCGGTAATAGGGCTGCTTTAGCAGCGATGGCTCCGGGAGCGAAGGGTGTGGAGGTAGATAAAGCTCAGCGTGTACTTATGGAAAAAGCAGGCTCAGATTATGTGATGTGGAGCACAGGGCACCCGGTAGGTTATGTGGCGCATGATGTGGGTCCCAATCTGGGAGGCTCTCAATCATCACATGTGCGTCCTGCAGCTCAAAAAGAGCTCAAAGAAAGTATGACCTTTGCCTTTGATGGCTTCCATGCCTGGAAATTGCCTGATGGACAGGTAAAAACTATATCTGTTGAAGAGATGGCCGTGGTTACTGCTGATGGTGCCGAGTATCTAATCGAGCCTCAGGAGTCTTTAATTTTAATAAAGAATTAGAAGCGTAGAAAAACGCTTTTTAGCAAGGCCGAAAAGACTTTCTTTTCGGCCTTTTTTATGTATAAAATGTCGATCAATTAGTGCCAAAAGTTACATGAGTTCTCATGTAAAAATATTACCGTTTATAAGATTTATGTCCCATAATGGGAAAGTATAAAATGTATTGAGTGCTCTGAATGGCTTTTTAACAAGGTT
>NZ_SMMD01000824.1 GCF_009711475.1 Fulvivirga aurantia | reverse complement strand
GATTATTGAAGATTTTATCTTGATAAACCCCAGGGTTATTCATCCATTTCTTCTGCTGCCTGGCTATTTTGGCCGCAAATGGTTTACTCAGCACTGATCGGAATCCCATATACTATACGGTTCTGTTTTTTTTGAAGGTAGTTCACCAAAATTACACTTTCAATCACAACTCACACAAAAATAATTTTATACAACGCTCTACAACATCTGTAAAAATGTCACGTAAACATTTTTGCACAATTATTGCCACAATTTTTATCATTCATTAATCAAACATAGTCGATATGCGAAAAACTGCTGGAATCATTCTCATTAGCTTTCTATCAGGTATTGGTGGTGCTTATACGTTTTTTGAATTGCAACCACAGGTAGTACCTGATAATTTAAATAAAAGTTACTCTCATCAGGTTAAGAATGAAAACACAGAATCTATACCTTACAGTAATAATAAATCCTCTTTTAACCTTAATGAAGATTTTGTAGCGGCTTCGAAGATAAGTACGCAAAGTGTGGTGTACATCAAAAATATATCTGAGTACACATATTCCAGAAGTTATCTTGATTGGTTTTTTGACAAATCGAGCTCACAAACGAGAATAAGCAGTGGTTCTGGTGTGATTTTTAGCAAAGATGGATATGTAGTAACCAACAACCATGTAGTACAAGATGCCGATGCGTTGGAGGTGGTATTTGATAAAAAAACTTACAAAGCAGAGCTTATCGGCACAGACCCTTCTACTGATCTGGCAGTTTTAAAAATTGATGCTAGAAATCTACCTGCTATTCCTATTGGTAGCTCAAAAAGTTTGGACGTGGGTGAATGGGTAATTGCTGTTGGTAATCCATTTAACCTAACCTCTACGGTTACTGCAGGAATTGTGAGTGCCAAAGGCCGACAGATTAACATACTGCAAGGTAAATTTCCGATAGAGTCTTTTATACAAACCGATGCCGCTATTAACCCTGGAAACAGCGGTGGAGCACTTGTAGATAAAAATGGAAATCTGGTTGGTATAAATACTGCAATACTATCAAGAACGGGCTCTTACGCAGGCTATGGTTTTGCTGTACCTATAGATATTGTAAAGAAGATAGTGGGTGATCTCATCGAATATGGTGAAGTGCAAAAAGCCTTTTTTGGCGGTGAGGTATCTGATTTTACAGAAGATTTAGCCAACAGATTAGACATACAGATTGATCCTAATAAATCACTCAACGGTGTATTGCTCACCTACCTACAAGATGAGGGTGCAGCAAGCAAAGCCTCTTTGAAAGAAGGTGACATCATTCTTAAAGTAGACGATGCCATAATTGAGGGCAAAAGTGCTTTTGAAGAAGAGTTGAGTTACCACTCTCCTGGAGACAAAATAATGATCACCTATAAGAGAAATGGCAAAATCAATAGTACCTCAGTAGTACTTACCAATCGGGAAGGAACCACCAGTATACTAAAACGCGAAATCTACACTTCAGAATCACTTGGAGCACAGTTTGAAGCTGTACCAAAAGTGGAGCGTGATATACTTAATATAACTTATGGAGTTAGGGTATTTAACATCGAAAGTGGCCTTTTAAAACGTGTTGGAGTTACAGAGGATTTTGTAATTACTGATATCAATAGAAATGCCATTGAGACCCCGGAACGACTAGTTGAAATTTTAGAAAACATCCGTGGCCGGGTGATTTTGGAAGGAGTAAATAGCTCGGGCCGAGAAGGCTACTACTCTTTCTATCTAAGGTAAAACATTACACACACCTTCAAGTTGAAGGTGTGTTAATTTATTTTTTAACTCGCATAGATGGATACACGCTAAAAATCAGCGAAACCAATAATACTACGCCAGGTACTGCCAGAAACATTCCTAAAGAAAAAGAGGGTTTAAAAGGTGCATCAAGCACAGACATAAGTATAGGAGTAATTTGAATTGACCCGACTACACCGATAATTAAACCAAGCAAAGCAGCCACAGAAGAAATCAGCAAAGACCCTTTAAAGAAATAGCTAAAACCAATACCCTCTGCCAGGACTGTTTTATAGGTTGATAAAAGTAATACATTCATTAGCCCAATTCCTCCACCTAACAACAGTGCTGCTATTGTAAGACCAACAGCTAGTTTGCCAACAAAGAGAATTTTCCTCATTTGTCTTACTCTCTGTTCATTTACGATTGTAAAAAAGCCCTGATTCTCTCCAAATTCGGTTTTCAAAAACTCAGCTACCTGTCCTTTTACTTCAGGTACATCTTCTATTGAAGGGGCCAACAAAACAGTGATAGGAGTTTTGCCAGTCAATTGCTCTTCATTCAGCAGTGTAATGGGTACAAATGCCCTTCCTGTAGTTTCATTAGTAGACACCAAACCCACCACCTCATAAGTTTCGTTTGCGAAAGAAATATTTTCACCTACCACATTACCCGTACTGTCTCCCATTATTTCATAAGATAATTGAGTAGAAACAACAGCCACCTTATTTTTTCGATATAAATCCTGAGGCTCCAACCACCTACCGGTGATCATATTGCCCTGATTTCTTTCTGTCTCGTTTACATAAGACAAAAGGCCAATTCCAGATTTTTTCTGATCAGTTGCTATTACTATACGACCAGGATAATTGGACTCTACATACGCACGCACACTGTCAATTGTGATATAAGACTCCAAGGATTTCAGTAAGTCGTAATCTATATGTCTTACATTGTTTTTTCTTAGGCGTACACCACCTACCTCATTGTAAGTGTTGCTTTCAACAATAACAGCTTCCAGTTGCTCTGTTTGAGAGACTTTCTTCAAGGCCAGCAGCTCCACTTTTTCGGTAAGCGCCAAGGTGCCTATCAATAAGGCTACACCGAGTACTAAACCTAAAACTGAAAAAAATGTATGTATGAAATGTTTACCCAGATAGGTATATAAATTTTTTGTCATATCAGATTTTGAGACGCTAAAAATGGGTCACGTCACTTATTTTTTCCTCTTTTTATTATTGTATGGTGATACTCCCGAGAGCTGTTCCTGCTCTATGACTGTTGTCACTATACTTGTTTTCCCGTCATCCATGCGTGTCCAGATAGGAACTATCCTACCCTCGTGTGCAGCAATGTTGGTGTAGTCTCCAAAAAACTCATCCTCAGAGGGAACAAAAGGCTTTTCGCTAATTTTTACGTTTTCGAAAGAAGCACCTCCATTTACTGAATATGCCAAATATACGTCAGTTTCCATACCTTCCGAAGCCCTACGGTCATAATAGACAATATAAATAAAGCCTGTTGCATTATCCACCGTCATCCAGCTGAGGAACTGGTGACTGCCTGCTTCGTCATCATTAACTCTCACTGGCCTGTCCCATCTATCACCATAATTATAAGAGCGCATAAACCATATATCAGTATCGTCTTCTCCATTTCGCTGATCGGCCCAGTTTAAGTACGTGGCTCCTCTGTAAATGGTCTCACTATTATCACATACCAAAATCGGCATGCCATTGCTTCGATTAAGCCCGGGTATATCCAAAGTCCAGCCACCTGGTTGTGAAGCCACTTCTATATCATTTCTTAGCCAGGTTTTTCCTTTGTCAAAGGATCTATCCATGTATATTTTACTGTCGTAAGCCCAGGCTACCATGAGCTGACCCTCCGGCCCCACAGCAGGCACTGCGCCTTCTGTAGTTTGGTCATCATCGATACAGTTTCCTGATTTTTGATTTAGTTGAATAGGGTCAGACCACTTATTGCCATTTTTAGACTCAGAAAACAAAATATTTGATTTGCACTCCTCATCTTTTGAGCCATAAGTATCGAATTCCGTCCAGGTGGTGTAGATGTTATTACTGTTTAAGTCTACCACAGCCCACTCTTTATCCTGATCTTTTGGGTGATTATATCCTATAGAGGCTCCTTCTGACCAGGACTCTCCCCCATCTGTTGATTTTTGACAAACAATCCGATCTAATATCTCTTCACTATCCCAGCCTTCGCCTGTTGGATCAGATAGATGGAAGTAGTAAAAATCGCCTTTCTTATCAGATATTACCACAGGGTCTCCATAAACACCATGCGGTGACGTGAGCCTTTGGGTTACCCAGGTTTTGCCACCATCAGAAGACACGTAGGTTTTGTCCAATATGGCTGCTGTCACTATATTATCGTTATCTTTTAAACTAATTGCCACGCTTGGCTCAGACGGCTGTCTGCCACCATCACCACCCGCATCGAGTATAATATTTTTAAACTGACCATTAGCCCCTGTTGACACTAATAGAACCGCACACAAAAAAATTAAATGTTGAAACATATTTACTGCTATCTCTTGTAATCTTCTTTTTAATTTTCCACCTCGGAACCGATGTACAGTTCCTTTAGTTACAATGATGTAGCAATTTAAATTATGAAAATAACATTGTCTATAGTTATTTTTTGGTTTTGTGCTTTTGCACCCGCAATCGCTCAAGATTGGAAAAGTCACTATGATAGCGCTTCTTACTACTGGAACTCAGATTTATCGAAGGCGATAAAACACTTAAGACAAAGTGAAAAGATCGCTTTATCTGAGCTTGGTCTGTACGACCCCAACTACCTTATCATCCTTAGTGATCTTGGTCTGGCACAATTGCGCAATCGTGATTTTCAAAAAGCAGAAAAGAACATGAAGCAGGCGCTAAACCTAAAAGAACAAGTGCTGCCTGCCAATCATCCTGAAATAGGGAAATCGCTGCTAAACCTTGGTAATCTTTATAATACGCTGCAAAACGACAGTCTAGCTCTCTCACACTATCAACAAGTGAAGTTGCACCCAAAGGGCCAGGCAGTATACTTTGAAGCACTGGAAGCTACATCATTTTTATTGGGTAAAGATTCATGGAAATTAGCCCATGAAAATTTTAAGAAGGCTATAGCACAGCTACTTGAAAACAACCCAACTGACAACCTGCGTATTTGGCTGCAATTGATTGAGGCCAGAATTTTATTAGGATCTCCAGACTTTGAATCTGTCGAACAGATTTTATCCTCCCTCACAGAATTGATTTCATACGCCAGTGTATCTCAATCGCTAGTATTTCAATACCATTACTTAAATGGCCTTAAAAACCAACAAAGTTTAGCCTATGCAAAAGCAGAAATAAGCTTTTTGGAAGCCTCCAAATACCAGACTGGCAAGACCAACGATCAGATAAACCTCTACGGTCAGCTCGCTGCTGTTTATCATAAAACAGGCAACTTCGAAGAGTCTAAAAATTATTACAATAAAGCTTTAGGACTGTGTACAGACAAAGCCGCAAACTATGATAAATCTTGCCGGCTTATAAAAAACAATCTGGCTAACCTGTACCTAAATTCAGATCTTCTAAGTGAATCTCAGGAACTCTATGATGAGGTAATTAATGAATATAAAACCTTACCAAAAGACTCTATTTACTACACAGCAAAATTTGGGCAAGGGCTCATCATGATGAAACAAGATGATTATGCGCTGGCAGAACAATTATTTACCGAGGCAAGAGCTGAACTTAATCAAAAGGACAATCAAAGTCTTCTGGCTACAGCAAAAAACAATCTTGGACTCATTGCTCTGTCTCACAACGACTTTGAGGGCTCACGGTCATTATTTGAAGAAGCACTTACCCATAAAAGTAAAAGTCATGGCAGGCAATCTATTGAAGCTAAAGACATCATAAATCATTTAGCACTCAGTTCTTGGTTAGCGGGTGATCGTATACAGGCAATAGAATATTTAGAAGAATCTCTAGCGCTGATTGAAAAAGAAATAGGGTTTGTCTTTCCTTCTCTCACATTGCTTGAGCAAACTCAGTATTATGAAAAACTCAAGCTCGATTTTGAAAAATTTTACAGTATAATACTCACAGAAAAAGAGGTAAACCCTGAATTATTAAAAAGCATCTATCAACATCAAATAAATGTAAAGGGACTACTATTTAATTATGAAAGAAAGAGGTCTGAATTAGTGCAATCAGTCAATGATCAGGAGCTTAATAATAAATATCAGCAGCTTCTTGATATGCGAAAGAAGATTTCTTTTAACTATAGTAACTCAAAAGTGGATGCCTCGGTAAAAGATCTGGAAAAGGACATCAGGAATCTGGAAAAGGAAGTTGCAGCCGCTATCGATGAAGAATCAGCTATAGAGTCACAAACCTGGGAAGACATACAAGCTTCACTGGGTGAAGATGAAGCATTTGTAAATCTCATTCGTTTTAGAAAGTTTTCAAACTCTACAGCTCCTTTAATCAAATCTGATGAGCGCTTGCGAGTTGGATTTACGGATAGCATTTATTATGCAGCCTTAATTACAACCAAACAGACTATAGAGGCTCCTAAATTGGTATTGCTTAAAAGAGGGAAATATCTGGAGCAAAGGGCAAATACCTACCTTAAAAATGCTACGAGATTTAACGTAGTAGAAGATCATTCTTACAGATTTTACTGGGAGGCTGTCGATAAAGAGTTAAAAGGTAAATCAAAAATATTTGTCTCTAACGATGGGGTTTACCACAAAATCAATTTAGCCACACTTTACGATCCTAATTATGGCGATTACCTGATCAAAAAATATAATATCATTTATGTGATAAACCCGGGTAGTAAGCCAAACAAACAGAAATTTACGAACCGATCGACAAATTCTGTAGCCTTATTTGGCAACCCGTATTTCGGTGGTGATGGTGAAAAAACTGATTTTAACCCTTTGCCCGGAACAGAGGATGAAATAAGAATACTAAGCAAAAAGCTGTCAGGGTATGGTTGGCAGTCTAAGTTATATAGCGGTAAGGCTGCCAGTAAACAAGAGCTTAAATCGGTTGGTCAACCGAGTATTTTGCACCTCGCTACTCATGGCTTTTATATGGATACAGCACAGCAATCAGCAGTTTACCAATACCCGCTGCTTAAGGCAGGCTTAGCACTTGCTAATACCAATGGACAAGGCAGAGAAAATATCCTTACAGCGTTTGAAGCTAGCAATCTTTCTCTCCTTAATACCGACCTTGTCACACTTTCTGCCTGTGAATCAGGGCTTGGTGACATTAAGCATGGTGAAGGAATATATGGCTTACAGCGAGCATTTCTTACAGCCGGTTCTAAACAGGTAATGTCTAGTCTGTGGAAAGTAGACGACCAGTTGACCACTTCGTTTATGGACTACTTTTATAGTGGCTTAATTGATGGCAATAGCAGTGAGGACGCACTACGCAAGGCCCAGCTCGCTATGAAAGCAATAACTAATGACCCTAAAGATTGGGGAGGCTTTGTATTGATCAATCCATAAAGCCTCTTAATTCACCAGGCCATTTATTTTATCTTCATTTACCGAGATAGGAAGCCTTACCGGAGTGTTGGCAGGCAGTATATCGTCAGCATTGCGATTATTTAAGGTCAAAATCTTAAGGAGAGAAACATCAGCCTTTCGAGCTAACTCATTTACACCCATTTCTTTTGATAAAAAATAGGTTTTTGTCTCAGCTACATATGAGTTGTACTGTGCTGTGATATTAAACTCTACTCTTCTATTTTTCTGCTTACCTAATGGCGTATTGTTAGAGGCTAGTGGGCTACTTTTACCCATAGGCACAACGGATAGACTGGTATAGTCAACCCCTAATTCGTGTAGATAGGCTAACGCGGTCTCGGCTCTTTTACCAGAAAGTTCAAGGTTATAGCTGTCTGACCCAGTATTATCGGTATATCCCAGAATTTCTATTTGTGCCTCAGGATTGCTCTTAAGGTAATCTGCTAATTCTGCCAAAGCGGCTTTTGCCTCTGGCCTCAGACTATACTGATTATAATCAAAATAGATGTTATCAAATTTTTCATCAGCTACAAAGTCATCCTTAAAACTTACCTCTTCTTGAACTATCAGTGGTTTACTCACATAAACCGGGAAGTTTTTAAACATAAGATAATTGCCTTGCTCTGCCGGAATGTTTGTTAACCTTATTTCCCCAGACTCATTAGACAGGGTTTCTTTTACTTTCTCATCTAATTTGTTGTGTATTACTACTGTTGCATTAGGAATTGGCCTTTGGCTTACCGAGTCTATTAATTGACCCATGTAAGAAAAACTGGCAGACTCATGATTTTCTGAAAGTGTAATATAATGCTTAATACTCTGCTCTTTCTCAATTTGTGTACTTAGTTGAGTGTTTACCACTTTCAATAGCATTTGATATTTTTCTTCTGTCATAGATGATTTAAAATTAGAAAAATCATCCCCTGATAGTTTTAATCTAAATAACTCATTGGCCAGCAACTTGTCTCTATAAGACAAATCTTCATACCTAACGGCACCATCACTACCAGCAATGGAGAGGTCTGTCATGTAATTATTACCGATACGTGAGGTTAACAAGATATCACTACCCGATCTACCCGATTTGAGAGATAATGTTGATAAAAATGATATCTCAGAATTAATGTCAGTATAGAAAATATCAAAATTGCCTAAAGACTCTATCCTATTACTAGACCAATAAAAATGGCTTGCATCCATTTCGGGAAAAAGATCATCTCTGGAAGTATTAAAAGGCACGCCAAAGTTATAAATAAGGGTATCACCGCTTGACATACCTTTACCCATGAATAAATCAAAACCACCAAAACCCGCATGACCTTTAGAGGCGAATAGCAGTGTATTGGGAAATACTGTAGCTTTTGGTGTAGCCTCATCAGCCTGTGTATTGATAACCCGACCCATATTGATGGCCGGCCCCCAATTTTCACCTCCACTATTTACACACATCCAGATGTCATTTTTACCAAAACCACCCTTTCTATTAGAAACAAAATACAGAGTATCTCCGGTATAACTGATACTTGGTTGCCGGTTATCGGCATTGGGTATATTCACATTTTCGTTGAGCATTTTAGGCTCCGGCCACGAACCATCAATTTGCTGAACAACATAGATACGGCACCTCGGATCGCAGGAGGTGTAATAGTACTTAGTTTTATTATGGTTAAACATACCACTACCATCATTATAGTTGGTATTCAAACCATCAAACGTCTTAATTTGGCTCCAATTTCTAGCCTTTTTTTCTAAGGCATATATATCTGTGAATGATTCTCCATATCTTAAATCTACTGAAGAACGCTTGTTAACCCTACCACTTGTAATATAAACAAGACTATCATTAAATGGTGAGAGTCCATAATCATTATATACAGAGTTAAGCGGCTCAGGAATAAGCTCTAATTGATAAGGTCTAATATTTCTCTTATCCTCTTCTGCCAATCGATTGCCTTCTACAGCAACTCTGGCAGCCTCCACAACTTCTTTGTAATCCATATCTGAATCATGCTGATTAATAAACTCCAATAAATGTAGAGTTGATTCGCGATACCGACCGTTATATTTAAGCATTAGGCCCAGATAATATTTGGCCAGTGGGTATTTATCCGGGTAAAGAGAAATCAATTGGTTATAGAATGACTCTGCCTTATCATACTGAAAAGTCAGACGGTAACTTTCTGCCAGATTATAAATCGGGTGCGCCTGATTATCCCCATGCTGTAATGCTCTTTTGTAAAACTCAATAGCCTCCGCATAATTTTCCCTTTCATATGCATTGTCGCCCCGGGTTAGGTACCATTGCTGGTCTTGG
>NZ_SMMD01000907.1 GCF_009711475.1 Fulvivirga aurantia | reverse complement strand
TGGTCGACCACAAGGCAATTATGCCCGTCCGTATTATGGGTATCTAACACATCAAATTACCCCGGCTCCGCAATATCACCAATCCTGGTTTTTGGGTGCGGGTGGAGTGTACTCTACTGCTCAGGACTTGTCTAAATGGCTAGATATCATTCAGAGAGATGATTTCCTTAATGCTGGCTTAAGACAAGATCTCTTTTCTAAACACACCAAAGCGGGAGATTCATTTTATGGGTATGGTTGGCAAATAGAGCCATCTGGCACTATCAAGCATGATGGAGGTAATGCTGGCTTCATGTCTCATATTAGCTTCGACCCCACTACTAATCGTAAAGTAATCATCCTAACAAACAGAAGTTTTAGCGACATTCGCCAATTTGGGAAAAGCGCACAAAAAATCAGCAACTTGTCTAATGCTGTCTGGCAAAGTCTGGAAGGAAAGAAAGTTGATATACTACCAATGCCTTATAATGATATTGAAATTTGTACAGGCACATTTCGATTTGAGGATGATCTTTTGATTCATATCTATCGATCAGACTCGACCTTTCGTGTAAAAACCAATGATCATACACCTACAAGAATTGTAGCAAACACTCCACTACCTGGTAAAAACTTCAAAGAACGCGAGTTGATTGCTATTGCTGATCTGCTTAACAAGAAAAAGTTTTGGAAATTGGCTAAGTATTGTGATGGTGAAATGTCGTTTGTTGCCTATTCAGGACTACTCTCCTATGGATTTAAAACGATGACCGATAAGATCGGGAAATTGATCACAATTATTCCTTACAAGGTTGAAGACACTCATGGCATCATGCGGATGAAAGGCACTGAAGGCAACTTGGATATTATTGCTTACTTCAATGAAGATGGCGAAATACAGGGACTGTTTGAGCATGGGTTTTATTTAAATGATGATGTAACAGAGATGATTGCCTACGGTCAAAGTGAGAATACTTTGTTTGTCAATGGTTTCCCATATGGTGAGAAAGATTGCCGTCTTATATTTGAGAATGATGTAGTCTATTTAGAACAACATGGAAGGTCATTAAAAGCACAATTACAGAAATAAGAGTAACACTTAAAGTCATCTGTATAGGTCAACAAGCATACTGTTGACCTATTTTTTTCTTTTAATTAATTCAAAAATCACTATATTAGTAACTAGTTACGTACTTTATTACTAATATGATTTTAGATGAAATTGGAGAAATGTCTCTAGGCACACGATTAAGAATGTTAAGCGAGACGGTAATGAAAGATGCCAAAGAGTTGTATGCGCTATATGATGTAGAACTTAAGCCCAAATGGTTTCCCGTCTTTTATTCTCTTTCTCATATACCAGGTGGTAAATCGATCACATCGATTGCTAATGAAATAAAGCATTCTCACCCATCAGTAATTAAAATTGTGAAAGAAATGGCCAAGGCTGGTTTGGTAGTTGAAAAAAAGGATGATAAAGATGGTAGAAAAAATAACATACACCTAACTACCAAGGGCCGAGAGGTGGCTGTAAAGATCGAGCATCAATACCTGGATGTTGGTAATGCTATAAAAGATGCGTTAGCACAAACCAGACATAATTTATGGAAAGCCATGCAGGAATTTGAGTATCTTCTGGAGCAGCAATCGTTATACGAAAGAGTAGTAGCACAACGAAAAACAAGAGAAACTGCCTCAGTATCGATAGTTGAATACCACCCAAAATATAAGGAGGCCTTTAAGAAACTTAATGAAGAATGGATTACCCGATATTTTAAATTGGAAGCAGCAGACCTCAAAGCTATTGATCATCCGCAAGAAAATATTATCGATAAAGGAGGAGCAATATTAGTAGCAATAGAAGGTCATGCAGTATTAGGTGTATGTGCGCTACTCAAAATGGAAGATCGCCCCAAAGTTTACGAACTAGCTAAAATGGCTGTCTCACCTGCTGCTCAGGGTAAAGGAATCGGAAGGTTATTGGGTGAAGCAATTATTGATAAAGCCAGGCAACTGGATGCCGATATAGTCTATCTGGAAAGTAATACGAAGCTCAAGCCAGCGATTTCATTGTATGAAAAGTTAGGTTTTAAGAAGGTAGCTGGTCACCCCACCCCTTACGAGCGAGCTAATATACAAATGGAGTTAGTTCTATAAACAGACCGCTGTCATCATTAGAAAAATTAGATTATATTTATTTTAATTATACAACTAGTATGACAGCAGAATCAATCAAAATATTCCCTTTAGTCAACAAAGAAACCACAAAAACATTTGATGGTTACTTTACTATCTGCTGGATAAAAAACAGCATTGAGTTACTTGAGATAGATGGGGTTGATTACCATGACATTTCAAACTCTATTATCTTCCTAAACCATAATGTAAAGTGGAAGATCATACGTAAAAAAGACGACCAATCAGCAGGCTTTATTTTGTATTTGTCTGCTGAAATACTAGAGAATCCTTTACTAAGCAACCTACACATCAACGAAGTCAGGCTTTTTACGTCTGATAAAAAATTCCCTAAAATCACATTAGCTCCGGGGATCGAGAAAAGAACTCAAGCTATATTGGAGATGCTTGATGAGTTAATCGGCTCTCATCTTAAAAATAAAGACGATGCCATCATTTCACTCCTCAACACGTTTTTTGTCTACTGCGATGGCCAGTGCAATATCAAATCGGTGATTAATGAGAGCAACTCAAAAAAAACGATCGTCTACAATTACAAAAAGCTGATTGACCAGTGGTATGCCAAACATCACGAGGTAAACGATTATGCCGAATTGCTCAATATCTCTGATAAATACCTAAATGAGTGTGTAAAAGAGGTTTTAAACATCAATGCCAAAAGTCTTATTACCGAACAAAGAGTGATGCGCTCTCGCCATGCACTTAAGTTTAGTAATAAAACCATCAAGGAGATAGGGTATGACCTCGGCTTCTCATCGGCAGATTATTTCAGCTACTTTCTCAAAAAACACACCGGTCAAACGCCTTCTATGCTCAGAAAAAACTAGACCTTACAAAGTCTAAGGTATTACCGTGGTTTTCACATTCTACATGACTCTATTTTATTATAAATTGAATAAAATTTATAATCATGGATAGAAAAGAATTTATTAAAACATCTGGTGCAGCTGTAGGTCTCGCTGTACTGCCTATAGCCGCTCATAGCCAAAAGAGAAAAGTGGAGCCTGAGGTTACGAGCCCTAAAATCGTTAGAGATAAAGAAGGACAAATTTTAAATGTGATTGGAGACATACAAACGCACAAACTACTAGGCACAGATACTGGTAACCAAATAGTGGAATGGGTGGATAACGTTGAACCGGGCACAGGTATACCTCCTCATGTTCACACCTTGGAAGATGAAATTTTTAGGGTAATTCAGGGGGAGGTAGAAATCATGGTTGATGGTGAAGTAACCGTTTTAAAAGCAGGTGATATTGCCTTCGCTCCTAAAAATGTACCTCATGCCTGGAAGGTGATCGGTACAGAAAAAGTAAAAATGGCAACAAGCGCATTTCCAGCAGGAATCGAAGCCATGTTTACAGAGCTTTCTCAATTACCAGAAGGCCCTCCGGACTTTGCTAAAGTTGCAGAGATCTGCGGTCGTTTCGGTATTTCGTTTGTGTAGAGGTAAGCTTACTTCCTCCAAACTGAGTCTACATAGTAGCTATTCTTATCATAAAAGTTCTGAGCGATGGTAAAGCCTGCCTGCAGGGCCAGATTAGAGACGTCTCTCATTCCATATTTTTGAGAGATTTCCATGTGAATAGATTCCCAGGGATCGAAGTCTATCACCTGGCCTTGTAGTTCTACCTGTTGTCTTTCTGTACTTATAAGGTAGCTTTCTGTTGTACCCGTCTGCGGGTTGTAAGATGGGAAATGACGGAATTTATCCAGGTCAAAGTTTGCTCCAAGCTCTTTATTAATTCTGTCTAGTAAATTAAAATTAAAGGCCCGGGTTACGCCCTCACTGTCATCATATGCCTTCAATATAACAGAAGGGTCTTTCTTTAAATCAAAACCAATCATCACCATATCTCCTCGATGTAGCCCATCGTATAGACCTTTAAGAAAATTGAAGGCCTGATCTCCCGTGAAATTTCCAATATTGGAGCCAAGAAACAGCACCACATTCCTGGTACCATTATTTTCTAATTGCTGTAGCGCTCTGAAATAATCATTTTCTATACCCTCTACTTTTAAATCCGGCAGCTCCTTTTTCAGTGAATTTTCCAGGATGTTTAAAACATTCCCCGATATATCGATGGGTACGTATTTAAACCTTGCCTCCTTTTCCAAAAAATGCTTGAGCAACACCTTGGTTTTATAACCATCACCAGCGCCAAATTCAACCAAATTAAATTTACCTACGTCCGACCCAAATAGAGACAGTAATTGACTCTTGTAAGTATCTAAAATTTCGTACTCAGAATTAGTTAGGTAATATTCGTCAAGTGCCATTATTTTCTGAAAAAGCTTATCTCCTTTTTCATCGTAAAAATATTTTGATGGCAATTGTTTCGGAGTGTCTGAGAGGCCCTTTATTACATCCTGGGCAAATTGGTCGTTCATTTACTTTACGTGGTCTTTGTATTTTTTGCTAGCCTCAATCCAGAAAACATCCATCTAAGGTGAGGGTGAAAAAAGTTTCTATATGTATTTCTTATATGCACTCTCTGTGTAGCACAAGAGCCCCCTTTCAATACCATCTGATTAACCATAAACTTACCATTATACTCTCCTACTGCTCCTTCCGGGGCTTCATAAAATGGATATGGCAAATATGCACTGCTTGTCCACTCCCAAACATCACCGTAGAGTTGATTGTTTTTACCCTCAGCAGATTTAGTTTCAAACTGCTCAGTTTCAACAAAATTACTTGCCCTGGAAATTTCGCCATACTTTGCGCAAGCCACCTCCCACTCAAACTCAGTAGGCAATCTCAGGCCTTTCCATTTTGCATAAGCATCTGCCTCAAAATAGCTGATGTGGGTAACCGGTGCATGTAGATCGAGTGGTTTTAAGCCTCCTCGCAGTGAGTACATCATCCACTCACCATTTACCTTATGCCAGTATTCAGGTGCTTTTATTTCATTTTGATTGACCCACTCCCATCCTTCCGAGAGCCAATGTCTGAAATAAGAATACCCACCGGCTTCGATAAACTCCAGAAACTCACCATTGGTCACCAGGCGATCCATAATTTCATAACCATGAAGGTAAACCTTGTGTCTGCCTAATTCATTGTCGAAACTAAAGCCGGGGCCTTGATGCCCTATGGAGTAAACACCCTCTTCAATTGTCATAAAACCTATTGGACTTACCTCACCGTCAGCTTTTGATTTTTCTTCCAGATACGCTGGGAAAGTAGGGTTGTGCCCCAAAATATACTTTATGTCGTAAATAAGCAGCTCTTGATGTTGCTGCTCATGTTGGATTCCTAACTCCAGAAGTGTGATAAGGTCATCAGACAAGCCACCATCTAAAAGCTGGCTCATAGCCTGATCTACATGTTTGCGGTAATTTAAAACTTCTTCTACACCCGGGCGGGTAATATTACCTCTGTTTGTTCTTATAACTCTTTCGCCTACGCTCTCATAATAGCTGTTAAACAGAAAGCTAAATTGATCATGATAAATCTCGTAACCCGATAAATGATTCTTTAATAAAAAAGTCTCGAAAAACCACGTAGTATGTCCGAGGTGCCACTTTGGAGGGCTTACCTCCTCTACAGGTTGCACCACATGATCTTCTGGTGAGAGTCTACTACAAATATCTACTGTCTTCTTTCTAACCCCGAGAAATCTTTCTTTCAGGGACACATCTTCTACTATCATAATTCTAAATCGGTGGTTTTATTTAAAATTAAGAGATGTTGACCGGAAAAGGAATTTATTAGGGATGATCTGGAGCAGATTCTTAAAATTCAGAAAGATTCTTTGTAGTACAGGTATATAGCTAAATGAAATAAAGCAAAGAAAACCGCTACAGACACCAGGCATACATAGTATGATATAAGCATATTTTCTCTTAGTTGGTGTATATAAGTTTACGCAATCAGTTGAAATAAGGTTATTTCGTCCAGTTTGAGCGCGTAATTTTCTTGACCATTGGTAAGAAATAACTGCCAAAGCTTCTCGTTAAGGCTTATATTCGCAGAAGTAAAAAAATTTGAGAAGACATGAATAAAAGAGTGAGAGGAGTATTCCCACTGGCAATAGCATTGCTACTTATAAGTAGTGCGACTATGGCCCAAAGCCTTACTTCAAACAGCAGCCAGCTGCCACCAAAAAATTGGTTTGTGCTAGACCCTGCTGATGATGCTGTACAAGGTTTGAGTATTGACAAAGCCTATGAGTTAGTAGAAGGTAAGCCTTCTAAAAAGGTAACTGTTGCTGTAATTGATAGTGGTGTTGATATAGACCATGAAGACCTAACAGGTAAAATCTGGATCAACGAAGACGAAATCGCGGATAACGGAATCGATGATGACAAAAATGGTTATATAGACGATAGGTTTGGTTGGAATTTCATTGGTGGAAAAGACGGTAACGTAGAACAAGACACTTACGAACTCACACGCATCTATGTAAGACTAAAAGATAAGTATGACGGTGTTGAAGAAAAGAAGGTAAAAAAGAGAGACCGGGATGAGTATGCTTTCTGGTTGAAAGTAAAAGAAGATTTTGAAGAGACTTATAACAAGGCGAACCAGCAATATGAGTTTTATTCTTCATTCCAGGCCAACTTGCTAAGATTCCACACCTTATTGAAAGCTTACTTTGATACAGATACTCTTACAGTAGATAATCTACGTCAGCTAGAAACACAAGATTCAGTGCTTCTTGTAGCTAGAAACATAGTAGGCGTTATCTTTCAAAATGCAGGCGAGGATGCTGATTTTGAAGCCATCGCTGAAGAACTAACAGGCGCAGTTGAGTATTTTGGCAATCAGGTGAATTATGCCTATAACACAGAATTTGATCCAAGAACTATTGTAGGTGATGATTACAACGACCCTTACGAAAAAGGGTATGGAAACTCAGACGTAAAAGGTCATGACCCAAGCCACGGTACTCACGTAGCCGGAATCATTGCTGCCAACAGAGGTAATGACCTGGGTATTCAGGGTATTGCAGAAAATGTAGAGATAATGGTGGTGAGAGCTGTGCCAGATGGAGACGAGCGCGATAAAGACGTTGCCAATGCCATTATATATGCCGTTGATAACGGTGCTGATATCATCAACATGAGTTTCGGAAAATCATATTCACACAAAAAGAGGCCGTTGATAAGGCAGTGAAATATGCCGAAAGTAAAGGTGTGTTACTTGTACACGCAGCAGGAAACAGCTCTAAAAATATTGACAAAAGAGACAATTTCCCATCACGCGCGATAGCTGATGGTTCAGAAGCTAACAACTGGTTAGAAATTGGTGCATCATCTTGGGGTGACAATGAAAATTTTGTAGGTAGCTTTTCAAACTATGGCAAAACCACAGTAGATGTATTTGCTCCGGGTGTTGAAATATACTCTACCACACCTGATAATACTTATCAATCATTTGATGGTACCAGTATGGCCGCACCATCTACAGCTGGTGTAGCTGCTTTAATCATGTCTTATTTCCCTGAGCTAAGTGCTTTTCAAGTGAGGGATATCATCAGAAAGTCTTCTCGCAGATTTGATAACTTAACTGTGATAAGACCTGGAGACTCTCAACTCTCTGTTAAGTTCGATGAATTATCAATTACAGGTGGATTGGTAAATGCTTATGAAGCCATTAAAATGGCTCAGAGCATGAGCATGCAAAAAGAGAACTAACACAGCCATTAACTTTTTAAATCTGAAGCTGTTTCAAATCAGAAGGTTTTAAAATACATCTATTGTATATTTACCTCCTGATGAAACAGCTTCTTTTTATTTACAATCAATCAAACAATTTATGTACGACATATTAAGACATGCCCACTCTGGTTTAAGGTGGCTGGTATTGATAGCCTTGGTAATTGCGATCTTCAATGCATTTTCTAAAAAAGGCAAGCCATTTACTTCAGGTGACAAGAAACTATCTCTTTTTGCACTTATTTTTACTCATCTACAATTTGTAATCGGTCTTATTCTCTATTTTGTGAGTCCAAAAGTTGTATTCGCGGGTACATCTATGAAATCCGAAGTGCTTAGATTTTATCTGGTTGAGCATAGTTTAATTATGATCTTGGCCATCGTATTGATCACGATAGGTTACAGCAAAGCAAAAAGAGCAACTATCGATGCTAAGAAATTTAAGACGATCGGCATATTCTACCTTATTGGTCTGCTACTAATTCTTGCAGGTATACCATGGCCATTTAGAGATCTCGGAGCAGGCTGGTTCTAATCAAAACAGACTCTTTAAAATATTTCAAGGCTGTCTTGCATCAATTTGCAGGCAGCCTTATTTTTATTTCACAGATGGGTAAAATAAGTATTATACAAGGGGATATCACAAGCCTGGAGGTAGATGCAATAGTAAATGCCGCCAACGAATCTCTGCTGGGTGGCGGTGGTGTTGATGGTGCCATCCATCGTGCTGCTGGGCCAGAGTTACTGGATTTCAACAAAACCTTAGGAGGCTGCAAAACAGGGGAAGCCAAAATAAGTCCGGGATTTAAACTTCCGGCAAAATATGTCATATCAACCGTTGGCCCGGTTTGGCAAGATGGCAACCATAAAGAAGCCGAAGCTCTACGCGCATGCTATGAAAATTGCCTTGCCCTGGCATCGAAAAATGAAGTAAGCTCCATTGCTTTTCCTGCTATAAGCACCGGGGTTTATGGCTTTCCATTAGATAAAGCAACAGAAATTGCTTTTGACACAATCAATCAGTTTTTAAATAAACAGCCAACTGACTTGCAAGTGACCCTGGTATTCTTTTCAGGAGCTGATTACACGAAAGCAAAAGATATTTATGAGCAAAAGATGTGATTTTCTTACATCAGGCATATTTTGATTGAATTTCATGAAATCATAACCATCACTTTATCTAACTTAGTAAGGTCTCAAAAAGACAATCCACGACACCAACCCCGACCATTGATTTTTTAAACTTGATCTATGTATGGCGGGAAATTACACATCAGCAGTATTAAGAGAATTTATTAACACTTCCACACCCATGTGGGTCTATTGCCAGCAAACCCTACAGTTTTTAGAGGTTAATGAGGCTGCGATTGAGAAGTATGGTTGCACCAGAGATGAATTTCTGCAGATGACCATCAAACAAATCAGGCCGGCAGAAGAAGTTGCAAAGCTTGACCTTGCCATAGAGCAAATAGATAAAGAAGGTAAAGTTGACAGTGGTGCCTGGTTGCATCAAAACAAGGCCGGTAAAACCTTTTATATGCACGTGCATGGTAGCCCGATACAATTTGAAGGTAAAAAGGCTCGATTAATCACCGCTTTTGATACAGACGCTAAAATAAAGGCACTAATCGCCAATAAGGAGTTAGAAGCTGATTTATTAGAGCATTCAACCCGGATAGAAAACATTCTCGAAAGTATTACCGATGGATTTTTTGCTGTAGATAATCAACTCAGGTTTACCTACATCAATAGCCAATGCGAAAAGATTTTTGGCATTTCAAAGTTCACTCTTATCAATAAAAATATTGAAGAGGCCTTTCCTGAAGATAAAACCGACCTCGTACAGCAATGTAATCGTGCTTTAGGTCGTAATGAGAAAATTAATTTTAGTGAATATTGTGAGCCGCTGGATGCGTGGTTTTCTATTACTATTTACCCTACAACAGATGGTGTAAGTGTTTTCTTTCGAGATATTACAAGTGAGAAACTGCTGCAAAACGAGATCAATGCTGAGCGATATAACCTTAGTGCACTCATAAACAATACTGACGACCTCATTTGGTCTATTGACTCAAACTTCAATATCATTTCTGCTAATGAGAATTTTTTAGAAATTACAAGACTGGGCGACAAGCGCTTACAAAAAGGGCAAAGTGTATTTTCTAATTTCTTTGACGCAAATGTAATAAAGCAATGGAAGGACAATTACAGTCGTGCCCTACGCGGTGAGTCTTACACGCTGGAAGTATTGTCTGAAGAGTTTAATTATTTGGCTATATACTATGAGGTGAATTTTAACCCGATTTGTAACGAGGAAGATGAAATTATTGGGGTAGGATGTTTTGCCAAAAATATAACGAAACAAAAAAAGCACGACCTTATTATTAAACATCACAAGGAAGTGCTCAATGAGGCAGCACCGGCCAATAATCAACCGAAGGTGAAAAAGGCCGGAATGATTGATATTATCTCACAATTTGATTTTGAAAATCCTAGATGTAACGAGAATCACAATTTACTTGAGCAGCTTAAATCAACCGCAAAGCAATTAGAAACTATTATGAGTCAGTCGATCAACGCGACTTTCAATTAATAAGAATTTAGGGCCTCCTTTCTCATCTCTAACTTCACACTATCAGGTTGCTTATAGTCGTGACGGTAAACGGCACCTTCCCACTCACCATACATAGGGTTTGGCAGCATCACAAAATTATTGAGTAGCTCCTCTTTATTTTTTTCAACCAGCTGCTTACCCCAGTCCTCATCTCGGTCGGCATACAACTGAGAGTAATCGGTGAGATTGTCGCCCACAAAAACGAGGATATTGTAATCATCACTCACAGTAGCTCTGCGGTTAGTTTTGTCTGATGTTTCCTCTTTTAAGAAAACATAAGCTGAGTCTGCGTTTGGAAAACCTTCGTCTTTAAGATTTTGGATAGTTGGTCCAAGAACCTTAACAGAGCGATTAGAAATATAAATTACCTCCACTCCTTTTTCCTTAGCATACACCACAAACTTCTTTACGCCCGGTAGTGCTTTGGCTTTTCCTCTTTTCGTCCAGTCCATCCAGCTTTCTGAAGCGTACAATTTACCTTCCTCTAACAAACGCCCCTGATAAGGACTGTTATCTAAAACAGTTTCATCAATATCAAGCACCACAGCAGGGTTTTCAACTTCTCCTTGTGAGAGTTTCTCATCTAATAATAATTGCGCATATCTGTAAGCTTGCAAGTAAGATAGGTGCATCTCTGCAGAGGTCTGATACCATAAGACTGCACCACCCAACTCTTTAGCTATTTCTGCTTCGTAGTCTGTCTTTTCCTGTTTAGCAGTCTGTTGACATGCCGCCAGCGCAGTAAGTATTAGTAGAAAATATATATAATTGATTCGCTTCATTTATCACTCTATTTTTAAGGGCTTGCAAAATACAGTGCTTTGTGTAAATTCATTGTATGAAATCGCTACTTTTCACGCTTTTGTCACTCATTTATTTTCAGACCCTGGCACAGGTAGAGCATAATTTCGAGATGACGCCCAGCAGCACAGATTGTCATGAGATCAAAGGCATGAAAAATCTTTCTTTAGACAGTGCTATGCATGTAATCACGCATTCTACTTTTAAGACTAAGCAACAAATTAAGATATCCAGATATCAATCCCCTCGTCAGTTGGCTTATTACTCGTGCGACAATATTGAGGGCTATATCATAGCTCAGGAGGACGATTCTACTTATAGTATTTATGAAAAAGTACCCAAATCCATGTGGGATTCTCTTCTCAATGCTTCTGACCCCATAGGGATTTATAACTCTTCTATGTTGAAAGTATATCAAATTAAGATTTCACAGGATTAATCCGAGAGTCACTTTATTTCAACCTGATATTTTATTATCTTATCTGTAACACGTTGATGTTGAGACTTTAACACCTAACCATGATCGAGCCACAGACGCTAAAAACTGAATTTTTTAGAACAATGGCTGACAATATGATCGATCTAGTCGCTCTTCACGAACTAGACGGTACGTATTTATATGTTAGCCCTTCAGCCAGCAGTCTCTTGGGTTACACGCCCGAAGAACTGGTGGGTTCTAGCCCATATTTGATGTTTCACCCAGAAGACATCGCTCATATAGAAAATGAATCGCATCGCCAGGCACTGGCAGGTAAAAGGATTATATCTGTAGAGTATCGCATCAGAAAGAAAGATGGCTCCTACATATGGTTTGACACTAACACCATGCCCATCACTGATGTCGAAGGCAAAGTAATAAAGCTACAGACCGTCTCCAGAGATATAACTGAGAAAAAAAATAATGAGATGGCTTTGCAAAAGCTCAATCTCGAACTTGGCCTTTTAAATAATCAAAAAGATAAATTGCTGTCTGTAATCTCTCATGATCTTAGAGGGCCGTTTTTAAGTTTTCAAGGCTTGTTTGACCTTGTACTAAAGGATTTTGACAGCTGCTCAAAAGAAGAGTTGAAGTCTTTGCTAAATGGTTTAAAAAAGAATTGTGACAACACATTTGTATTACTACAAGACTTGCTATTGTGGTCACGCAATCAGTTTGATGCCATCCAGATGACGATGGAGCCCTTAGACGTACAACAAGCGAGTGATGAGGTAATCAATTGCCTAAATGGACAGGCCACTGAAAAGTCTATTGAAATCATAAACCATATACCAAAAAACCTAAAAGTAGTTACCGACAGGCAAATGTTTAAGACCATCATTAGAAACCTGATTTCTAATGCGCTAAAGTTTAGTAACTGCGAAAGTGAGGTGATTCTAACTGCCAAAACCAATGATAATTTCGTGGAATTTACCGTTGAGGATTTTGGAAATGGAATTGCTCCTGAAGCTATGGAAAGTATTTTAAGTGTAAAAGAAATTCATACCACAGCCGGCACAGAAGGTGAAAAAGGATTTGGTCTTGGCCTTGGCATCTGCCGTGACTTTATAAATAAGCTCGGAGGCCACATTTTTGTTGACAGCGAGCTTAATATTGGCAGCAGATTTACCTTTACATTACCTGTGTAGTTTACAAGTCTGAATGTTTTTCGTAAGCCTTTATTTCAGTTTTGAGCCAGGCTGGAATTTCAATGCTTTTTCTTTCCTTTAAGTCAAACATCACCTGAGTGCTCTTGCCAATGGCGTGCAGTATTTGTTCTCCGTTTTTCTCTGAAGCTATGGCATACTCAAGATCAAAGCTTTTGCCTCCAAATCGGGAAGTTCTCACCCAAACCGTGGGCTTACTGTCTGTGAGTTTTAATTCTCTCTTGTAATCACATGAGATATTGGCAATTAGGAACATATGTTTGTGCCAATCCCAGGTAGGACTAGCAGCAGACATGTATTTACCCCTGCCGAGCTCAAAATATTGAATGTAAATAGAGTTATTCACATGGGCCAATGGGTCTAAATCCATCCACCGCACTTGTAACTCCTGATTAAAAATAAAAGATTCGGCAAGGTTCATAATATACGTTTACTCAAAGTTCGATAATGGTCTAACGCCTTGTTACCAGTGGTAATGCCGCGCTATCAGTAGGGTTGACCGCTTTTCCTTCCTCAGGTCTACTTTTAGTTTTCTCAGTTTTCTTATCTTCTGCAGCCAATGGTATTTCAAACTTCTCTTTATGTGCACTGCACGCACCTAATGCTATAATGGTTATTGCACTAATTATAAAGGATTTACGCATAGTTAAGCTGTAATTATAGACAAAAGCACCCTGGTGTGCTTAATTTTTGCACTAAAAAACAACTATATCATTTAAAAGTCAATTACCACATGTCAATATAATTCCTTCCACCATTGCTGCTGGGGATAATTGCCTGATTTTATTTGGATAGTCTCACCAATTTTGGGCGTGGCTAAATTGAGCCCTAAGCTTTCAGCCTTTTCTGTCACCCTTTTTATAGGATCGTCCCAACTATGCATTGCCAGTCTAAAAGCTCCCCAGTGTATAGGCATTACAACCTCCGCACCTAAGTCAACCCCTGCTACAGCGGTCTCTTCCGGCAGCATGTGTATGTCTCTCCAGCGCTCATCATATTGGCCGCACTCCATCATCGCAAAATCAAATGGGCCGTATTTCTCTCCAATTTCTTTAAAATGAGGACCGTAGCCACTATCACCGCTAAAAAATATTGATGTAGTGGCACTCTTTATCACCCAACTGCACCATAAAGTAGCAAAACGATCATTGATTGCTCTGCCAGAAAAATGCCTTGCCGGTGTGCTCGTAAGCGTCAATGACTTGTGATTAATCGTTTCCCACCAGTCTAACTCATGTATTTTTTCAGATGACACGCCCCAGGCTTCAAGATGAGCTCCAAGCCCTAACGGAACGTAAAAATTTTGCACCTTATCTTTAATTCTTACTACAGATCCATAGTCAAGATGATCGTAATGATCATGTGAGAAAATGACTGCATCGATACTTGGCAGCTTGTCTACAGCCAATGGTAATTCTTTATTAAAACGCTTGGGCCCGAGCATTGGATGTGGTGCGGGCGTTGCCCCAAACATAGGATCGATCAAAACATTAAGACCATCGACTTCCAGCAAAAATGTAGAGTGGCCAAACCACGTCAATGTGGTGAGCGAGTCTGGTCGGTTGGCAATGGATAGAGAGTCGAGTGTGACCATAGGTAGCGGTTGCTTTGGTTCTCGATTAGGTGCCCCTTTAAAAAACTGGAACATCACCTTTACAGTTTCCTTAAAACTAAGCCCCATTTTTGTCTCTACTTCATTAGTAAATTTACCGTCCTCATATTGTCTCGACTGGGCATAGATTTCTTTTTTAGCATCAGAAACATCACCACCAAATTCAGGGCTCAGATTTACGAACAATATGCCGGTTACAACAATTACCGCAATCAAACCCAGGATTATCATACCTGCCATTTTAAAAACTTTTATTATTAGAGAGATCACTAACATGCCACACTGTATCTATTTAACCTGACTCATCAGTACCTTATCAAATACACGATCACCAAACCATTTTCTTACAAACATCATAGGTTTAGCCAACTTCCCTTTTACATAACGTGTTTTTGGCTTTTTTGCCTTAATGGCTTTAGAAATAACCTTGGCGATAACATCGGGTGATGATCCTCCACCTTCTTTATAAGAGTCAGAGGTTGCTTTCTTCATAGCCTTGGCAATGTTAGCATAAGGCCCACTACCCGATCGCTCAAACATAGGGTCGATCATTACTTCTCCAAATTCTGTGGTAATTACGCCAGGCTCGACAATCACCACGTCAATACCAAACTGCTTTAATTCTAATCGCAAGCAGTCAGACCAACCTTCGAGGGCATGTTTCGTACCGTGATACCATGCGCCAAAAGGCATATAAATTTTACCTCCCATTGACGAAATATTGATGATTTTGCCAAATCGCTGCTCCCTCATGTGTGGTATCACCAACTGTGTGATGCGTGCCAGACCAAAAATATTGACCTCAAACTGCCTACGTGCTTCATCAATCGTTGTATCTTCAACTGCCCCATAAATGGCATATCCCGCATTATTTACGAGCACATCTACACCACCATGTTTTGATTGTATGGTCTCAACCACATCTTGTATGTCCTGATCTACCGTAATATCCATTTTCAAAGGAATGGCACCCAGATCTTTTAGATCATTCATTTTTTCGATGCGTCTTGCTGCTACATATACAATATGTCCTTCATTTAGCAAACGCTTGGCAGTTGCCTTACCTATTCCTGAAGAGGCTCCTGTAACTAAAACTACTTGTTGTTTTT
>NZ_SMMD01000412.1 GCF_009711475.1 Fulvivirga aurantia | reverse complement strand
AAAAAAATGCTTAAATTGTATTGATGAAAGATCAATTTTTTAGGCTCTGGAAGAATTTTTTTTATTCTCTTCCTATTTCCCTTCTATTAAATCACTTTAAGAGAAATCAGGTTTTGCTCCTCTGTTGGGTGCTGCTTTTTGCTATTGTATCTGGCGGATTTGGCAATTATCTGGGTGTGCCTTACCTTTTTTTAGACCCTGTTTACCTCAACAAAGTAAACTTCTATAGCTTTTTCATCATAGGTGTGGTGCTGGCTGGCTTTAGCATTGCTTTTCATATTACAACCTATATCGTAGATGCTCACAGGTTTTCTTTTTTAGGCACTATCTCAAGACCTTTTACTGTCTTTAGCCTCAACAATAGCTTAATACCCTTCGCTTTTTTGTTTTGCTATGTGATTTTCATCATCCGCTATCAAATTGCTAACGAATATTCTTCTTCAGAAAAACTCATGGTAGATATTGCCGGGCTTTTACTCGGCTATATCATCATGACACTCATTTTATTTGCCTACTTCTGGTTTACCAATAAAGACATTTTTAAGTACGTGGTGTGTAAGGTAGACGAAAAGCTGAAACAAAACATTAAGGTGACACGAGCCAGTGCTATGAAAAAGCTCAATATCGCTCGTAAAAAACAGATTGCAGTCAATAATTACCTCAACCTAAAGTTTGAACCTAAACCCGTTACTGAGGACCAATTCTACGATAGAAATACGATTCTACAGGTTTTTGACCAGAATCATTTTAATCTGGTGATCATAGAAATACTTATTCTTGCCTTGCTTCTTATTATGGGTATTTTCAAAGATTATGAGATTTTCCAATTACCTGCTGCAGCTAGTGTCATTCTGTTTCTCACCATTTTTGTAATGTTTGCTGGCGCTTTTTCCTACTGGTTTGGCAATTGGTCTGGGACAGCAGCTCTGGCACTCATTATTGTTTTAAATATTCTGGTAAAAGAAAATATTTTTGATAGCACTTACCAGGCATATGGCCTTAATTATGAAAAAGATCCCGTCCCCTACACGCTAGGTGCGGTAAGTGAGTATAGCAATGCCACCTACAGAGATATTGACTATAAAAACACCCTTGAAATACTTAATAATTGGCGTGCTAAATTTCCGGCCGACCAAAACCCTAAATTAGTTTTTTTATGTACTAGTGGTGGTGGCCAACGAGCTGCTCTTTGGACACTCAACGTACTTCAAAATGCTGATAGTCTTACAGGTGGTCGATTAATGGACCAGACTGTATTAATTACAGGTGCATCTGGTGGTCTCATTGGTGCAAGCTACTTTAGAGAGTTACTGCTGAGAAAAAAAACTTCCAATGACAATTCTTTATACGGTCGACAACATTTGGATAGGTTGGCAGGAGATAATTTAAACGCGATTATATTTAGTATGCTAATGAATGACCTTTTTGTAGGCTTTCATGAGTTTGAATATAATGGCCTTGATTACAAAAAAGATCGTGGATATGCATTTGAACAACAACTTAATAAAAACACAAATTTCATTTTAGACAAGCCACTCAAGGCTTATCTAAAACCTGAAAAAGAAGCCACAATACCAATGCTGGTTATGGCCCCTACTATCATCAACGATGGTCGCAAGCTATACATATCTCCTCAGAATGTGAGTTATCTTATGAACAGTCAGGATTCTGTTTACATGGGTGATAAAGTAAATGCCATTGATTTTATGCGATTTTTTGAAGCACACGGAAGTGAGAACTTAAGGTTTTTGAGTGGATTAAGAATGAGTGCTACTTTTCCATACATCACTCCAAACATAACATTGCCTAGTGACCCACCTATGGAGATTATGGATGCTGGAATCACCGATAATTTTGGCATATCTGATGCTGTCCGTTTTTTATATGCTTTTAGATCATGGACCGCAGCTAATACCGATGGTGTCGTAATCGTATCGATCAGAGACTCAGAAAAAGACGGGCCTATAGAAAAACAAACCAATCTTTCACTTTTTGAGCGTTTCACGCTACCAATAAGTAGCATTTATCAGAACTTTGAGAGCTTGCAAGATATTACCAACGATAATAAAATTGAGTTTGCCCGCTCGTGGTTTGAAGGTGAGATTTCAAGAATTGATATTCAGTACGTACCTGCCGATAATAATAAACTCAACTTATCGACTCCTGATAGCCTTAGAATGGAAAATACTAAAAGAGCTTCCCTAAGCTGGCGACTCACCAGCCGAGAGAAGCAAAGTCTGATTGACAACATCAATACCAGTAAAAACCAAAACGCTATAAAAAAACTGGCAAAGATTATCGGAAATTAATTTCCAACAGACTTGAGGATTTTTCTTGCCAACACCTGATCCCCGTACGAGATCTTAAGTATGTATAGTCCTCCTTTTAGGTCACTTAGGTCCAACTCTAAGCGATTGTTTATATCATGATTATCTGAGTATTTAGCTACTCCTTCTACAGTATTTACCTCCACTAAAATATCTTCACCTTTAGGTAAGTTTGAC
>NZ_SMMD01000558.1 GCF_009711475.1 Fulvivirga aurantia | reverse complement strand
TTTAACCTTCAATTTTATGCTTACACTCTTACTTCTTTTGTTGATAGAACACAAATACCAAATCGCTAAGCGCGCCTCAAAATTAGGGCTTGCAAGAAAACTCTATCCTACGATCTTTAGAAGATCTGAAGATAAGGCTACGGTACCTATGGTGTGATGATTTATGAACTGTGAATAAAAAAGCCATCGAACCTAAAATGGCTCAATGGCTGATTTGATATTAAAAGTGTCTTATTTACGAATTCATCAGATCCTCTATTTGATCCGCCTCAATAGGAATATTGGCCATAAGGTCATTAAGGCCATTTCCTGTAATCACTACATCATTTTCGAGTCTAATCCCGAGGTTTTCTTCTCTAATGTATATACCCGGCTCTACGGTGAAGACCATTCCCGGCTTCATTTCCTGATAAATGTTGGGCACATCATGCACATCTAAACCTATATGATGAGAAGTACCATGCATGAAATATTTTTTATATGCCGGCCAATCAGGGTTTTGGTTTTTAATATCTGTTTTATCAATCAGGCCTAATCCCAACAACTCGCTTTCCATTAATTTACCCACTTCTTTGTGATATTCCGGAATTACATTACCAGGTCGTAACATATCCATAGCGCCTCTTTTTACTCTTAAAACGGCATTATAAATTTCTTTCTGTCTTTCGGTAAATTTCCCATTAACAGGTAAGCACCTGGTCATGTCAGCATTGTAGTTTCCATACTCGGCACCTACATCCATCAACAACACATCTCCATCTTTACACTCCTGATTGTTATCGATATAATGTAGCACACATGCGCTAAAACCTGAAGCTACAATTGGTGTATAACCAAAACCTCTGGATCGGTTTCTCAAAAACTCATGTGCATATTCAGCTTCTATTTCGTACTCCATCACACCGGGCTTCACAAACTGGGCCACCCTTCTAAATCCTTTCTCGGTGATATCACAAGCCGTCTGCATCGCTTCTATCTCTTCTGTTGACTTGATAGCGCGCAGTTTATGCATAATAGGCGCAGACCTTTCATACTTGTGCAATGGGTAGTGCTCGCGGCACCATTTCAAAAATCTGGCGTCTCTGGTTTCTACCTCCACTACCGCTCTTATGTGCTCGTTGGTATTTAAATACACATGCTCGGCCTCAGCCATTAGCGTATTGAAAGTACTCTTAAATTGAGAAAGCCACATTACAGTTTCTACACCAGAAGCTTCTGTGGCTTCCTCTTTGGTGTATTTATGCCCTTCCCAAATCGCTATATTTTCATTTGTTTCCTTAAGAAATAATATCTCCCTTTGCTTTTTATTGTAGAAATCAGGGTAGATAACCAGTATGCTTTCTTCCTGATCTATTCCCGACAAGTAAAATATATCATTGTTTTGTCTGAAAGACATCGTACCATCGGCATTGGTAGGCATTATATCGTTAGAGTTAAATACCGCAATAGAATTGGGCTTTAATCCTTTGACGAAACGTGCACGATTTTTTATATAAAGGTCTTTTGATAATGGTTGGTATCTCATAGTACTTTTTTATTTATCAGTTATTTACTCCACATCAGATGGAAGCTCAACAAAACTATCGTATATGTTGTAAAATGCAATTTTAGAGCACATTATCTACTCAATCATGATTGCAACTCCGATAATTCGAGCCACCTCATCTCTTTCATATCAATTGCTTCTTTTATCTCCTTGAGTTCTGTACCCCAGTTGATGAGCTTCTCATGGTCTTCTTCCCCTGAGTTTAGAAGTTTTTCAATTTCACTTTGCCTTTGATTCAGCTTTTCAATCTCTTTTTCCAGTTGCTCAAACTCCCGCTTCTCATTATAAGACATTTTGCCTTTGTCTTGCGTTTTTGGCTTAGCAGCCTTCTCCTTGATGACTTTTTCTTTAGGCTTTTCTTCTTTCGGTTTTTCTGCCAGAGATAACCTAAAGTCAGTATAGTTACCGACAAAATCAGATATCGGCTTATTCTTCTCAAATACAAATAGGTGGTCTACAAGACGATCTAAGAAATAACGGTCGTGAGACACTATAATTAAACAGCCTTGAAAATGCTCCAGAAAGTCTTCCAGCACTCTCAAAGAATCAAGATCAAGGTCGTTGGTCGGCTCATCCAGTATTAAAAAATTAGGATTCTTGATCAGGACTGTAAGTAATTGTAACCTGCGCTTCTCTCCACCGCTCAATTTCTCAACAAAGTTGTGCTGTGCCTTAGGGGCAAACTTAAATTGTGTGAGAAAACGAGAAGCAGATACGGCCTTACCGTCAGAAAGTGTGACTACCTCGGCAATTTCCTGCACGACATCGATAACCTTCTGATTGGGTTTGAAATCTGGTTCTTTCTGTTTATAGTAACCAAAAACAGTGGTTTCTCCTTTTACAATCTTGCCATGATCGGGCTCCAAAGCACCGGTAATCATATTTAAGAAAGTAGATTTACCAGAGCCGTTTTTACCTACAATGCCGATTCGTTCCTTTTTCTTAAATAAGTAGCTAAAGGGATGCACTACCTGCTCGCCACCAAAAGATTTCTCAATATTCTCAAGCTCTAAGATTTTGCCTCCCTGCCTACGCGTAGTTACATCAAGATCAAGCTCAGATTTCGATAGGTTTTTATGCGCTTTCTCCTTGACCCCGTCAAAAGCATCTACCCGGTATTTGGCTTTAGTACCACGGGCCTTTGGTTGTCTGCGCATCCACTCGAGTTCTTTCTTATAGAGGTTGCGAGCTTTTTCCTTTTCTATGGCCTGATTTACTTCCCTCTCTTCTTTTTTAATGAGAAAATTGGCATAATCACCTTCATAGTGAAATAGGCTTTGCTGGTCAAGCTCAATAATTTTACTGGTGACCTTATCTAGAAAATATCGATCGTGAGTAACCATAATTAAGGCCAGATCGCTCATTGACAAGTACTCCTCAAGCCATTCAATGATGTCAAGATCAAGATGGTTGGTAGGCTCATCTAATATCACCAAGTCTGGTTTTTCTATCAAAGCCTTTGCAAGACCCACACGCTTCTTCTGACCACCAGATAATGTAGCCACTTGTTGCCCCAGGTCATGCACTCCTAGCTTCCCTAGTATTTCTTTTACCTGACTTTCAAAGTTCCAGGCGTCAAGTTCATCCATTTTTCCAATCAAATCTGAGAGCATCTCCATTGACGAAGGGTCGCTTTCTGCCCTCGCCAGGTGATACTCATAGTCTTTGATTAATTTTGGTATAGGGTCATCACTATACAGAATAGCGTCTAGCACGGTGTCTTCTCCATCAAATTCTGGCTGCTGACCAAGGTAAGTGACTTTTACCTCATTATTGATGACCACCTCCCCTTTATCGGGCACGTCTATTCCGGCCAATATCTTGAGCAAAGTAGATTTTCCACTACCATTAACACCTACCAGGGCCACTTTTTCGCCTTGTGCTATACCAAAAGAAATATCATCAAATAATACCCTTTCGTTGAAGGATTTAGAAATGCTGTCTACAGAGAGGTAATTCATGTCGCAAATCTACGTGTAAAATAAGAAAGGGCTCCTACAATGTAGAAGCCCTTCGAAAATTTAACCAACTTATGATCACTCCAGCTTCGTAGGATCCAGATAATTCAACAAGATAAAGCTTACAAGCAATGCCGAGGCTATGCCCTCGACTACGATTATAACAGAAACAATATATGGGTTCATAAATCTGCCCATTGGTTCATTTTCTATGATTGACAGCATGAGCCCGGTATCTATAAACGACACGTAGAAAAACACAAATATGCCGAACAACACCGACCCTATAATTCCTGTAAGTACACCTGTGCCCATACCAGTAAAATAGGTAAAGCCTTCCGGGTCTTGTTTCTTCAGTGTTTTCACAGCAGACAAAACCCCCAGTAGCATTATTACAATATTAAATACCCGTAGCTCGACTACATGGAGCAGATCAAATGCACGCATAATGAAAAAGAAGACCAAAAGACCTATGGCAATCATAAGT
>NZ_SMMD01000574.1 GCF_009711475.1 Fulvivirga aurantia | reverse complement strand
TCTAATCTGTATTTAAAGACAATCTTGTCATCTTTTATTTCGCTATTAAAACTATAATTTGTAGTGTTTTTTAGTTCATCAGATAGTTTTCCAAGGGCTAAATCATGCGTAGAGACAAAACCCATGGCATTTTCATGAGATAGCTGTCTGATCAAAGCTTCTGCTCCGGCATGTCTGTCTTCTGAGTTGGTCCCTTTGAGTATTTCATCAAGCATATATAAAACCGGCTCACCTTTTTCTACCAGGTGAAGTAACTGTTTTATACGCTGCAATTCGGCATAAAATGAGCTGATATGTTCTTCGAGATTATCTTCTGTACGCATGCTTGTGAAAAGCTGCATTATTGATAAAGACATCTTTTGGGCACACACAGGGGCCCCGGCATATGCCAGCGTCATATTTACTCCGATAGTTCTTAAAAAAGTACTCTTTCCCGACATGTTTGAACCCGTGATGAGCGCTATGCTACCTTGGCCTTGCATGCTAAAGTCATTATTAATTCGCTCTTTGGCTGAAATCAAAGGATGCCCCAAATCGACAGCCTCCAACGTATATTCTTTTTCTACAATATCGGGCATGTTAAAGTCCGTTTTTGCATAGGCCAAGCCGCTTAAACTATTTAAGGCTTCAAAACAGCCAATTTTGTCAAACCAAAGACTTACATCCTCATGCTTTTGCTGCTTCCATTTTTCAGCACGTCTAAGTAAATGGATATCAAAAAGAAGAATTACATTGAAAAAGAGGTAAAACATATTGCCTCTGCCATGGAGAAACTCAAGTATTCTTTGCAACTCTAAAATAGAGCGAGAAGCACTAAAGCTATCATGACTAAACACGTGTTTTTGTTCTTTAAGGTACTGTGTTTTAAAGCTTGACTTTTCGATTATAGAGATTAAGTCTCCATAAGCTTTTAAGGTTTGAATGCCTTTATCAGTGCTTTCTGTAATATCAGAAACATAATCTGCATAACGTTTAAGTATGGCTCCATTGATTACTGCCAAACCGACCGTAAAATAGATGCTTAAATCGGTGAATATATTAAAAGCGATAAGTGTGAGCATGCCCAACGGAAGCATGTAGGCCAACCATTTAGTGGTTTGATTATGCTGTATTTTATTGGGTTCGTTTATCCATTTAATTACTGATTCAAAAGTTTCTACATTGCTATTGTCAGTCATTCCGGCAGATTGAAATTCTTGCCTCCAGTCTAATTGCTCTTTTAACTCAACAACGGCCTTTTGTCTTCCTGCTATTTCTTCTCGAGTTGATTTTGCATTGAGCCAATTGGCCAATGTTTGTTTTCCGGAAGGTGTATTGGCTCTGTTGAGCAATTGGTAGAGCGAGTTTCTGCCAAAAACATCAATATCTTTTGCGTATGCATGCTTTTCTATTAGAAATTCATTTCCGCTATCAAATGACTTGAGATCTCCTTTTAATCTTAAGATCTCTTCTTCATTGATTTTGGTGAGATTTCTACATCGCAATAACTTTTTAGTAACTCTATTGTGGCGGTTTACAACAGAGCCAAATATGACCGGAAATAGAAGTGCGACAATTCCGATGCCTAAGCCATACCTAATGTTGGCAAAATATACGATCAGCACGATCGCTATTATGAAAAGAACTATCCTCGTTGTACTGTATACATTAGATTGTTTATTCAGTGCATCAGCTTCTATTTTAAACTGAGCTGCCCTGGCTGTAAATATGTTTTCCCTATCCGACATTGCTTCTTTTTATGTAAATGCAGCGAGCCTAAATACTGATTATTATTATATTGAGCGTCAGTAATGGCTTAAGCCACTCAAATATACCAACAATGCTTGCGCTTACAGGACATGTTGCTAAAGATTGATAGGTATAATCTGCTGTGACAGTTTAAAACCAGGAATCATATGAAAAGAAAGACTAAGAAGGCAAGGTCTTATGCAACGACCCTCGTAATCACACTAATGTTGACCACTGTTGCTTACAGTCAACCAAAAAGAGACAAACTATTAAAGCTAACGGAGGAGGTATTTCCTTCGGCATTAGAAAATTTTAAAGGGTTTTTGAGTATTCCTAATAATGGCCTTTTTCCGGAACATGTAGAAGCTAATATGCTCTGGTGTGAAGACGAATTTCAGCAAAGGGGATTTGAAACTCAACGTATAGATACTAAAGGAGCTCCGTTATTATTAGCAGAGAGGCAGGCCAAACGTAAAAACAAGCCTACACTCTTGATTTATCTGCAGATTGACGGCCAACCGGTCGATAGTTCGAAATGGAATCAACCAAGTCCTTATACTCCAGTGCTAAAATTCTCAGGTGATGAATTGAGTGACACGCTATCCTGGCAGACGCTTGATGAGAATTATGATCCTGATTGGCGTATATATGCACGATCTGCATCTGATGCCAAGGGTCCGGTAGCTATGTTTTTGGCGGCTATGGATGTGATGAATAACTATAGATGGCAGCCAGACTACAACCTTAAAATCATTATGGATTTTGAAGAGGAATTAGGCTCACCCCATTTGCCCGAAGCAGTTGAAGATAATCGTGCATTGCTTGCGGCCGATATGCTTGTAATTTTGGACGGTCCGAGGCATCCCAATAATAAACCTACTTTGACCTTTGGTGCGCGTGGTATTTCTACCATCACCCTCAAAGTATTTGGGCCAAAATACCCGCAACACAGTGGGCATTACGGCAATTACGTACCAAATCCTGCACTCAGACTAAGTCAATTGCTGTCTTCTATGAAGGATGCATATGGAAGAACTACCATTTCTGGGTTTTACGAAGGTATTACACTGGCAGATTCTGTGAAAAATGTACTGAGAAGAGTGCCTGATGATGAAGATGAAATAATGCAACAAATTGGTATTGCATCACCTGATAGTGTAGCCGTTTCATTACAAGAAGCCATCCAATATCCATCTCTTAACATCAGAGGCCTTTCATCTGGTTGGGTGGGTGATGAAGTGCGCACTATTATACCCAGCGAAGCTGTGGCTGAAATTGATATAAGACTGGTAAAAGAAACTGACGGAGTGAGATTGGTCAACTTAGTGAAAGAACATATTAAAAATCAGGGTTATCATTTTGTAGAAGGGCAGCCTACTGATAAAGAAAGGACTGAACATAGTAAATTAATCTCGTTTGAATATCAGCATTCATACGCTGCTTTTCGTACATCATTTAATTCTGAAATAGGAGTTTTTCTTGAGAAAGCATTGCAACGAGCCTTCATTGTTGATCCGATCAAATTAAGAACTTCTGGAGGTTCAATTCCAATTGCTCCTTTTGTAACTACATTGGGGGTCCCTGCTGTGACTGTACCCACAGTCAATAGAGATAACAATCAGCATAGCCCTAATGAAAACATTAGATTGGGCAATTTTTTTGAAGGAATTGTGACATGTCTGGCCATACTCACAGAACCCATGAAGTAAATATGCAGTCAAACTTAAGCTCGATTGTACTGTTGAAATAAACAGACTACTTTAAATTTGAAGCATGCAGTTAAATTTTAAAACCATAGGAGAGGGCAAGCCTCTTATCATACTTCACGGATTATTCGGCTCACTTGATAATTGGCAAACTATTGCCAAGGAGCTAGCAGATCATTATAAAATCTATTTGGTAGATCAGCGTAACCATGGTCAATCTCCACATAGCGATAATTTTAATTATACAGCTATGGCAGATGATCTAAATAGATTTATAGATGAGCATAATATTGAAAACCCTTCGATTATAGGTCACTCCATGGGTGGTAAAACAGCCATGAAGTTTGCGCTTAATCATGGTGATAAATGGGATAAGCTTATCGTGGTAGATATTTCGCCAAGAGCATATCCGGTACACCACGATATTATAGTAGAAGGACTCGCAGCAATTGATGTGGATAATATAAAATCGCGTGGTGATGCTGATAAAAAGCTCGCTGAGTATGTAAAAGACCTGGGCACCAGACAATTTCTGCTTAAAAATTTAGCAAGAAGTAAAAACGGTGGTTTCGAATGGAAAATAAACCTGAAAGCCATTACTGAAAATATTGAAATTATAGGTGAAGGTATGGAAGAGCGCCTGGCTATAGAAAAGGATGTCTTGTTTATACGAGGAGAAAAATCAGATTACATTGGTGATGAAGATATAATTTTAATCACACAACATTTCCCTAATGCTTCTGTCGAGACGATCAGTAATGCAGGGCATTGGGTGCATGCTGAGCAA
>NZ_SMMD01000782.1 GCF_009711475.1 Fulvivirga aurantia | reverse complement strand
CACAATTGTGGTTCTATGAAAATGAGAAGCCAGGATTATTAAACACTCAAATTAACCTAAACAAATGAAATGCCTGACCTCCTAGTTTGATTTCGATTATACTGTCTTTTGCTCTTCGTGCACGCCTTCGCAAAACTCCTCAATCATCTTGGCACAAAAAGCAGGTATATCATCAGGGTTTCTGCTGGTTACCAACCCTTGATCTGTCACTACTTCTTCGTTTACCCATGTAGCACCAGCATTTTTCAGGTCAGTCTTAAGTGACGGCCATGAAGTTAGCTTTCTACCTTGCAACGCACCTGTTTCGATCAATGTCCATGGTCCGTGACAGATGGCCGCTATTGGTTTACCTTTCTCAAAAAATTGCTTTACAAACTGTACAGCATTATCATTTGCTCTCAGCTTATCAGGATTAAATACACCACCGGGTAGCAACAAAGCATTGTAATCATCTGCACTTGCTTCTTTTAACGGCTTAGTAACTTCGTATTCATTACCCCAGTCTGTACTGTTCCAGGCTCTTACTTTACCTTCTTTAGGGCTTATCACATCAACACTTGCCTGCTGATTTTCTAATGCCTCTTTTGGCTTTGTAAATTCAACTTCCTCAAATCCGTCTTCTACTAGTATAGCTATCTTTTTACCTCTTAAAATATCCATAGTTGGTTTTTTCGTTTTTAATTAAACAATTGTGTTTTCATCTCTAAAAACTCAATGATTATATAGAAAACTCCTTGCCAACCTGCTCAGAGAACCTCAGTCGCCTTTTTAGCTAAGTACCTGTGCATCAATATGCACAAAGCCTCCACAGATGTGTGAAAATACCCCCACTCCTACTCATCTCGTAGGCACTGAGCTGGGTTTATAGTAGCTGCCTTCACAGCCTGAGAACCCACTGCCAGCCAGGCAATGACCAATGCTACCACCCCGGAAACAACAAAGTACCAAACCTCTAAATCGATACGATAGGCAAACCGCTGCAACCACGTATCGATAAGGTAAAAGCTCACCGGCAGCGCCAATACTATTGAGATAATCACCAGTTTGGTAAAATCGCTTGATAGTAGTAAAACAATATTTCTTGAACTGGAACCTAATGCTTTTCTCACACCAATTTCCTTAACACGTCTCTCTGCAGTGAAGGCCGCTAAGCCAAACAGACCCAAACAAGAAATCATGATAGCAAACCCTGCAAAGTATTTAGATAGTGTAGCTACTCTCTGCTCAGCAGCATACTGCTTTTGAAACTCCTGATCGAGGTAGTTGTAGTCAAATGTGAATCCCGGGTTATAATCAGAATAAAAAGCATTTAGGGCCTCGATGGTTTCCTGCTGATTTTCACCATTGACCCTTACCATGATATTCCAGGTATTCTCTGGGTTGAGAATAAAGAAAAGCGGGTTGACTACATCGTGTAAAGATTGAAAGTGAAAATCTTTAGCTACACCAATGATCTGTAGATCGATTTCTTCCCACAGCTTTATGTTTTTTCCTACAGGATCTTCCAGACCCATAATCTTAATAGCTGCTTCATTAAGAATAATCTTGGTGGTATCTGTACTAAAATCCCGACTAAAAGATCGGCCTTCGGCTATTTCGATATCGAGTGTCTCTATTAAATCATGCGAGACTCGCACATTTTCAAATAATATCTTATCCTCAGGGTTTTTACCTTCCCACTCAAGGCCTGAGGTGTTGTTTTGCCTACCCACCATGTTGTGCCCGATGCTTGCTGCATTAACAACTCCCGGTACCTGCTTTATTTCTGATAAAAACGTTTCAAGATTATCCTCCACCTTGCCCTCTATTTCAAAATAGATCACGTTTTCTTTATCATAACCGATGCTTTTTTCTTGTACAAATTCTACCTGCTTGTAAATTACCAGCACACATACTATAAGAATTACCGACAGGGTAAATTGAAAAATAACCAAACCTCTTCGTGCCCATAGTTCACCGATTGATCCTCTTATTTCACCTTTGAGAATCTTCACGGGATTAAAGCCTGACAAATACAATGCTGGGTAACTACCTGCAAACAGGCCCGCCAACAAAGAAATACCTATAAAGGCACCAAGCATCTCTAAGGTGAAAGTGAGACTGATCTGCTTGTCTGTGATTACATTAAATTGAGGTAAAAAAAGATAGACTATCCCCACCGCGATAAGAAGTGCGAGAAATGCCATAACCACACTCTCGCTTAAAAACTGCATGACCAAGCCTCTCTGCCGAGCTCCGATTGCCTTTTTTATACCTACTTCTTTCACCCTTCTGGATGCTCTGGCTGTGGAAAGGTTCATAAAGTTTATACAAGCGATCACCAATATAAACCCTGCTATAATTGAAAAAAGTTGGACGTATTCTATCCTTCCACCTACGAGCTTACCGTTTTCGTACCTACCGTAGAGATAGCGCTTAGCATATGGTTTTAGAAAGAGAGTAACATTCGACTCTTCATTTTTCTTCTTGATAAAATCGGCAATTTTATTGTCGACCTCTTTCTTCGAGGTACCTTCTCTTAGTACTACGTGAGTAGATGGCCCATTATTTCCCCAGCTTTCTACCCAGGTGTTAGTTTCTCTAAAAACAGAAAACGGAAGAACAAAGTCGAATTGATAACTAGAGTTAGCAGGTGTACCTTCAAAAACTCCACTCACCTTAAACTCAGACTCCTGTTGAAATTTCACAACCTTACCTATCACATCATCAGACTCAAATAGCTGATTGGCCAAACTTCTTGAGATGACAATACTTTTCTTATCAGAAAGCACCTGATCTTTATCTCCCTGATAAAGGTTATATGAAAAAATATTGAAAAAGTCAGGCCCAACATAGTAGCCTTTTACCTTTAGACTTTTTTCTTCATCAACAGATAATGTAAATGTATTTAACCATGTTGTGACGGTCGCATACACAATCTCAGGTATTTCTTCAGCTAAAGTTTCTGCAAGAACACCCGGTGTAGAGCTGGTGGTCATCACATCGGCCGCATATTGTTGGTGTTCCATGACCTGGTATAAGCGATCCGTCTTCTCATGAAAATTATCAATGTTGAGCTCATCATTTACCCATAAAAAAATGAGTAAAGTACAGGCAAGGCCTGTAGATAGCCCAAATAGATTTATAAAGAATGAGCTCTTAAACTTTTTAAAAGTTCGTAATGTAAGCAGCAGTGTTTGTCGAAACATGAGGTTTGAGTTTTGAAGTAAAGACCTGTATTGTGGTGATGGGTTGCACGAATAGGTATACTTCTGCTTTTGGGAATGGTTACAGTAAAAAATCCACACTATGTGGCAGGTCTTATACACGATTGGTAATTGAAATCAGAAATACCCGTGCTATATGTAATTGGCACTGTTTTTCCAGACAAATGAGTATGAAATTTATATACCGACTAATCATACTGACATTATTACTTGCCTACTTTTCTAATGCGGAAGCGCGCAGACTCACATTTGTGCCATTTGAGCAAGTACAGGAAGACAGCATTAAAATTAAAAGAGACTCAGCGGCACAACCTATGCCTGAGAGTACTATTGATCCACAATCCTCTTATGTGCAGCGAAGCGATCGCTCTAAGTGGATAGCGGGTAGCCTTACAGCCATTACCCTTATCGGAGGCATCGGACTTTCTTTAAGGTTTTGGAAAAGAATGAAAGAGAGAACAAGACACGATCACACAAATAAGAGCGCTGATTAGGTCATTTCTTATTTGAAAACTGCTTTTTAATCCAATCAAGCCCGGGACTTAACTGTTCCGGGTTTTTTGGTGATATGACTTTGGCCAGCGGTTTAAGGGAATCAATATGCTCACAAACTACCTTAAACATGCCTAAGAATGGCACAAAGATGAACATCCCTGGTAGCCCCCAAGCCAGGCCTCCGATTATGATTATAAAAATGGTAAACAGAGGATTTATAGCTACTCTGCCACCGGTAATATTTGGCGTAAGAATGTTGTTTTCTGTAAACTGAATAATAAGGAAGAGTATGATTACTCCTATGGCTTTTTCAGGATGTGGCGAAACCAGCGTATAAAGTAAAGGTATTGCTCCGCCAATCAGCGTTCCGAAATAGGGGATAAAATTCATAATGGCTGAGATTACACCAAACATAAGGGCATACTTCACTCCAATAATCGTAAGCCCTACAGAATTGAGGACGCATAAAATAAGCACCACTATAAAAACTCCACTTACATAGTTTTTGGTAACGGAAGCTATCTGCTCCAAAGTGATCTTTAACCTATCGTGGTAAGAAGGTTTAGTGACTTCAAACAAAAATTCTTTAAAATGATTTCTGTAGTAAAGCATGAAATAAACATATACCGGTTGCAAACCCAGCCCTACCAATGTACCCGTGGTGGCATTAAATACTTTTCTTAGAAGATTTTCCTGAGCCCCCAGAACCCCTTGCAATAAGCCGTTTATATTGGTGCGCTCATCAAAAACGAAAGGTAATTTCTCTTGCAGCCTCTCTTTAAGCACTCCAAAATTTTCATTGGCCTGGGACTTAAGACCTGTAAAATCTCCTAAAAACTCAGTAAGCTGCGTATATAAGAAAAAGATAGCACCGGCCACGATCGTAACTGTAATAATTACTGATATGAGCGTAGCCAGCACTTTGTATTTAATGTATTTCTCAAGAAAGCTTGTGAGCGGATAAACCAGGTATGCAAATAAAACCGCCAGGCAAACCGGATAAATAAAATCCCTGCCAATAACTATCACAAAGCCAATGGCTATGACTGCCAGCGATACGAGTGAGACTTTTATAACTTTGGAAGAAGTAAGGTTGTTCATGCCGGTAGAAGTATCATTACTTATGCTGAAATTAAAGGAAATTGGACTATTATTTAAAAATGCTGCCAAAGAACTTGGTAAGAATAAGCCAATAATTTTAGCTTCCTCCACAGCATTTTTTACAATTTTTTCAATTCCACCTATTATAATAATTACTGTTAATGCGCTGAGCCTTTACTTCAAATCTAAAAGTATTACTCAGTCGTTTATCAATAACATTCAGGAGCTTTTTGGTGAGGAAGCAGCCCGGCAGATGTCAAATATTGCCTCTAATTTTAGTAGTCTCGCAAGTCAACCGTGGATCACCATTGCAGGTTCAGTTTTTCTAATTTTTATAGCGACTAACCTCTTTAACATCATCAAACTCTCCATAAATCAAATTTGGAATATAAGAGTTGAGTCTAAAAGCAATATCTTATTTCACCTGAAGCAACGGTTAATTGCTTTAGGCATTATCGTACTTACAACCGTGCTTTTCATCTTATCAACTGTGGCTGATAGTATCATTGCTTTTATCAGAGATTTTCTGCCTGAAAATTTTGCTGAGGTAAACACACTTGTAGTGATGGTAATGAGCAAAATTGTAGTGATAATTTTTATCGCCTTGTGGTTTGCTGCCGTCTACCGGTTTTTACCAGATGCCAGAGTGGCCTGGAAGCCTATTCTCACTGGGGCCATCGTCACCTCTGTACTATTTGTATTGGGAAAGTATATACTAGAGCGTCTACTGATCAATAGTAATATTGACAATATTTTTGAGACAAGCACCTCCATTGTGCTCATCATGTTGTTTATTTTCTATGCTTCTCTCATCATGTATTATGGGGTGAGCTTCACGGCAGTCTACTCTAAATTTATTGAGGAAGAAATAGAATTGAGAAAAAATGCTGAAAGGGTAGAGATTAAAGCTATACCCAAGGATTAATCTCTACTTATTTTTCACTCACAGTAAGGCCAACCTCAAGGTTGTCAAATTTTTCGCTTTGGAAAGTAAGTAGCGCATAGATTAGGACAATTACACCTAGCATTTCTAAAGATTCTTCCAAAGTATACAAAACAGCATAAGTTAATCCTTCCCGACCGTGGTTATAAGCGTGATTGCCACCCAACATTTCAAGCCCCATAGCGCCTCCTATAAATAGAATGGCTGCTATTATTATGCGTTTTTTAGTTTTTTTAGGAAGCTTAAATACAAACTGTATATAAATAAAAAGTAGCACAAGGAGCGCTATTCCATAAGGTCATACCCATGCAAAATGAAGAAATCCTGTGGTGTTGAAAAGCGACCTAAAAACTGGTATCAATTCTTCGTGAAGTGAGGCAAATTCATCTACAGTCATAAACAGGAAAACAAAACTGAGGCCCATCCAGTGTTTATAATGACTTGCTTTATATCGGCACTCCCATGATATAAACCACATTAAGGCAGATGCTATTAGCAGCAATATGGAAGAAAATAACGTTGGAATATTTCTCTCATAATCGAAATCAAATAAATAGGTAATATCAATTACCAACTGATTTTCAGAAAATGATCTGATAGCAATACCCAGACAGTTGGCAAACAGCAAGATGAGAAAGGATATTATTAATCGATTAAAAATGACTGACGGATTGATTTCAATCTTCATATAAAGCGCACACTATGACAGGTAATAAATCGAGATTCAAACTATATAATCTTGAAATATAGTAAAGTAAGCTAAAAGTAGTAGGTCATTTGCATGAAAAAAGGCCAATCAGAATTACTGATTGACCTTTGTCAAATATTAAAACCAGCTAATTAAGCTTTGGCAGGTTCTCGATGTCCAACCCACGTAAATCTCTTAATTACATATTCCGGGTTTGTAAATGAGGCGTTTCCAGCAGGATTCCCACCTGTTACGTGAAAATCACTAAAGCCTGCATTTTGGTTCATGTAAATACCTCCTACTAAATTGAAAGATACCGGTGTAGCTGCCAGAGACATTTCATCGGCTATCTTTTCTTTCATTTCAGGGTCTACAGTGTAAGCACCACATGAAATAGCTCCATGGTGCTCAGCCATTTCTTTGGCCAATGCAATAGACTCGTGAGTATCTTTTGTTTTGATCAGCAAAGCAATAGGACCAAATAACTCTTCGCTAAATTTGTCTTTATCAGAAGATGATACTTCCAATACAACAGGCGTAGAAATTCTGGCTGTTTTAAACATCGGGTTTTCAATGCTTCTGCTTTCCAGTAAGACTTTGCCTCCGATCTTATCAGCCTCGGCTACTCGATCACATGTGTTTTTATTTTGTATGGCTCCTAACACAAAAGGTCCTGCCTTAGGATTGTCAACAAGGCCATTGATATTTTCTACAAATTTCTCAGCAAATTCATCAAAGCTGATTTTACCGTTTGGCGAATTAATACCGCTTTCAGGAATGTAGAAATTCTGTGGTGCTGTACACATTTGCCCTGAGTATAAAGTCACAGAGAATGCTAAGTTGGCAGCAACTTTGTCTACATCATCTACAGAGTCAAGGATTACTGAGTTTACACCCGTTTTTTCTGTAAACACAGCTTTGCCTTCCAGCCCTTCTAAATAAGACCCAAACTTAGAGTTTCCTGTAAAGTCAATCACCTTCACCTCTTTGTGCTCTGCAAGGTCTTTGGTGATCATCTTATCGTAAGTATCTACGGCAAGCTGACAAATGTTAGGATCCAGGTCATGTGCTTTTAATACGTTTTGTATCTCAGCCACGAAAATTGCCATTGGCAATATTGCTCCAGGGTGAGGTTTTACTATCACAGAATTACCCGTCATAAGACTAGCATAGACGCCAGGTACGCTATTCCAGGTAGGGAAAGTTGAGCAACCAATTACAAGGCCTATTCCCTTTGGCACTGCTCTCCACTCTTTATCAAGTTTAATATTATACTTACCCATTGGCTTATCCCAAATTACGCCTGATGGGAATCTACCCAACTCTTCATAACCCGCAGCGATTGCCTCCAGAGCTCTATCAGCTGCATGTGGCCCTGAAGCCTGAAAAGCCATCATATAACCCTGGCCAGTCGTATGCATTGTGGCATATGCGATCTCAAAAAATCGCTCTCTGAGTCTGTCAAGAGATTCTATCAAAATACCGGCTCTTTCTGTAGCAGGTACTTTGCGCCATTGATGAAATCCTTTTCCTGCACGATCAATCAGAGTATCTACAGAAAATGATGGGTAAGAGATACCTAATTGATCCTGTAAGTAAGGAGACTCTTCAACACCAATCCAATCTGCAGGACTTTCCTGATGTAGTTCTTCAAATTTTTTACCCAGAGAAGTCTGGAATTTCGTTCTACCATCGGCATCGGCAGTTTCGCCATATATCTTTGGTGACGGATGCTCAGGGTAAG
>NZ_SMMD01000612.1 GCF_009711475.1 Fulvivirga aurantia | reverse complement strand
CGACCAAAGAATTCATCTCAAAACAATGGAATAATGAGGTTGTTGAGTATTTCTTGGACTTAATTGATAAACGAATTCTGCAAATAAAATCTAATCCGAATATTGCTCCATTAATACCTAACACCCAATTCAGAAAGCTTCTAATCCATAAAAGTGTGTCGCTATTTTACATCAACACAGGCAAGCTCACCAAAGTACTTCTTCTTTGGGATAATCGCCAGAACCCTATTGACTTGACTAACAAACTGACTGTTGCAAACATTACCTAGCTACGCATATGCTAAAGTGCTTTAGTGACTGCTCCTCGCCCATTCGTTCAATGTTTGGAGCACTGCTCCATCAGATTACTCTCCTTCTGGCTTTTCTCCTAACTGTTCCACAAAGAATGAAATCAAACCTTTCTCCCATGCCGGATTCTTCATTATAATGTGATCCATTCCCGGAAACTCTACCAATTCGAAATTTTCGTAGTTGATACGCTTCAGTTCCTCTATTAAATAGTAAGTATCATCGATCGGCACATCATCATCTGCCGTTCCATGGTTAATCAGCAATGGAGCTTTGAGTCTATTGAGCTTTGGTGTTAAGGCAGATCGCTCATAAGCCTTGGGACATTCGTCAGGTAAGCAACCCATATAAGCTTCGATAGCTATACGAAAATTTACCGGATCAATAGCGGGAGCACTCAGGTGAGCAGCTTTGTAGAAATAAGGATGCTCAATAACGGCTCGTAGTGCATAATGCCCACCCCAGCTGTGGCCAGCGATACCAAGTTTATCCAAATCCATGTACGGTCGTTTACTAGCTAATTGCTGCAAGACGTGCACATGATCGGCCAATTCCAATTGCCCAAATTTGCCATAGCTAAGGTTACGAAATTTCTCGCCACGACCTGGTGTACCGCGACCATCGATGATCACCACAATAAACCCCTGATTGGCCAGGTTTTGCAATTCAAAATGGGAAGGGGATATGATACTCCTGTCGATCGCGGCAGTATGGGCCGCCCCATAGATCCATTCTACTACAGGGTATTCTGCGTCAGGATTAAAATTTTTGGGTTTAAACACCATGGCATCGATCGTGACTTTGCCATCGGAAGCCAACATCGGAACCACTTCAGGCTTTAGCCCAATTTCAGCCAGGGGAGACATATCTGCTGACCAGTAAGTGGAGCGTGTTTTGCCTGATGTGTCTATTATCTCCAGAGTTGAAAATTTGTCCATGTCATTGCGCCATACCCATAAGCTGTCTCGCGTTTCAGTCAAAAGCACTTCCATGATGGTTGGCCCATCTATGATTTTTTCGATGTTTTGCTCGTTCAATGATGATCTGTACACCTGTTGATTTTGAGGGTTTGCATGATCACCCTGCCCGACAAAATATGCATAACCTTCAACCGGGTCAACAGAGGCCAGAAAACTCACCAACCCATTTTTCTCATAGTTGGTTAAAGGTCGTATCAATTCTCCGTTTTTGTCATAGAGGTATAGCTGGTAATAACCAGACCGCTCACTGGTATAAATAACTTGCTCACGATCATCGAGAAAGTAAAACACATTTGATCTGCGTAGCCTACCTGTATAACCTTGTAGCAGGTACAGTCCCAAAAGATACGTATCGGCAGTTTCTGAAAGCCAAACTTCAGTTTCTCCGGTTTCAGGACTCACCTGTAGAAGCTCGAGTGTTTTCATCAGCCGATCAGCCCTGGCCATGCGTAACTCACTTCCATCTGTACTCCACGACAAAGCGTGCACGTAGGGCTTGGTTAGGCCATGAGCAATTGGCTTTACTTCCCCTGTTGAGGTGGTTACAATATAATATTGAATTTTAGGAAGAGGATCTCCCGCACGACTATAAGGCCACTGTACCACTGTATCTTTTTTCGTTAACGAGATTCTGGGTACAGCTCTGTCATCAACCTGTCTGGCCAAGAGATACGTGCCATCGGGTGACCACAGCGCATCGGCTATATCCCATCGCCAGCCTTTGGTAGGCTTTGCTACTATGTGTTGAGTTGAGTCAGTGGTGCGAAAGTAAAGCTCGCCATTTGGTGTGTGTCCTGCATAGCGCTCTGTGCCTTGATGATAGGCCTCTCTCACAGGTGGTATATGGTTAAATAGCCCTGGCCCAAGTACCTTGCCTTGTGGCCGAGGGTCATTAAGATGCTCAGGAAAGGGAGGTATTAAGTCTGTCATGACCTGCAGCCGATTTTGTGAGGATACCTGAAGAGCACAAAAAACGAGGCAGATTGCAAAGAAATATATTAAGTGTTTCATGAGGTTAGATAGTAATAGACAATCTCAATTTAACTTTTAATTTAATTAAATCTTCAAATGGTTAAAAAATTAAATCACCAGGCCTGTATTTCCCTCACCTTTTATATAATTAGAGAAATCACTACTTTCACTGCAAATCAGTACGGTAGGCGCCCAGCGTCATACAGACGTACGTTAGCTACAAGTTGAGAAAAATTCTATACATATCAGTTTTATTAATATTTGGATGTCAGTCTGATAATTCAGAAAGGCGTGCAGAAGTACTAATCGACACCACTCGATTTGAGAATGGATATAATGTTCTATTCTTCAGCTCTGATGAAAAAGACTCTGTATATAGGTTTAGCTATATAGAGGACACGTTGATTCTTCAGGATATAATTATTTATAATAATCCAGAGGATTGAAAATTCAAATTAAACCTTTGGGCGACTCAATTGAATTGACATTACTGAATCAAGAATATGATTACCTTCATGTCGCTCACAATGAAGACAGAGAATTTAAAATCATAAGCAATGTTGATAGTCATATTAGCCCTTCTAATAAAACTAAATTGAACCTTAATGATACTACTCTTTCGAATTTGTTCATTAGGGACTGTTATTTATACCCAATGTTGGACTCAACTGGAACAGGAATTGGAATAGAAATTAGCAAGTATACCCACCTGAAATTGAATTAAGTAAATCGTACTGTACAGCTAAAATGAGCTATATGGCTCAGTGCGTATCTGATACTTTGAATGCACCGCAGATTCAAAATTTTATCGGAATTAATAAAGCTCGGAGGCCCTGCCTTTGCCAGCAGGCAGGAACAGCGTCATATCTCGTTAGAGCAAATTTTGCGTGACTGACGAACTACATAATAAATTTTATTGTATAACTTTATATTATGAGAACAGTCGAATTAAGATCACACCTACACGAACTTATTGATAAGATAGAGAACTCTAATCTTCTGCAATCATTATACGACATCCTTTTAGAGCGTAAGGATTCTAAGCCAGGGGCTTTATGGAAGAGCTTATCAATAGAGCAAAAAAAAGAGGTCTTAAAAGCTTATGAAGAGTCCAATGACCCCGAGAATTTAATCCCTCACTCCGAAATGAAGAAAAAATATAAATGACGATTTATTGGACGAAGAGGTCTGAATCAAAGTTTCTAAAAATAAAATCGTATATCAATAAAGAGTTTGGACAGTTATCTACAATTAAATTTCAGGACAAGGTATTCGACTTTCTTGAGTTATTAGAAAAATTCCCTGAATTAGGTTCTTTGGAGGTTGCAGAAAAGAAAATCTACGGATTTCAGATATCTAAGCAAACTCGTGTTTTTTATCGAATCAATAAAAATCACATCAGTCTGCTTACATTCTTTGACTCTAGACAGGATCCAATCAAAAAGCCTAAATAACTTGCTCTAGTCGAGTAGACGGCCGTGAGCCATAAGCCTATGGTGCACCTCTCATCCGCCAGCTGGCGGATACGGGTCTCGTACTGGGCGGTTCGTAAAGCATAAAGCAAGTGCTCTTTACACCACTTACCTTTTTCCGCTACTTTTAAGATAAGACTTAACAAGGGCTCCTTATCGAATTTTGGATTCTAAGCCAGGGGCTTTATGGAAAAGCTTACCAATAGGACAGGAAAAAAGAGATCTTAAAAGCTTATGAAAAGTCCAATGACCCGAGAAGCATTCCGGGTCTCGAAAATACTTGGGCAGGCAATGGTGGCAGAAAGTTCTTGCCCAATGTCTGTACAACTTGGCTCAAAACACAGAATTACTCATACGCGAAATTCATGCCGCACATCCCCTCGTGAATCAAAAGATTTCATTAGTTTGCGTGCTTAATCAGCCTAGGTAGCACACAGCGCGCTAGCCGGGCGTTAAGACCATAGTCTAAACAAATGAAAGTAATTACAATCACGCTATTGTTCATGTCCTCTTATTTAACTGTAATTGGACAAGAAGTAACTCAATCTAAAAACAAACTGTTAATTGGAGGAACATTTGGAATCAATAAAACAACAGTTGAGGGTTTATTAGTTGATAACCACGTCTCATATAATGGTAGAACTCGTGGAAAAATAAATGATAGGAATGGGCTGAATCTATCATTTTTAGTACAATATGATTTCTGGAAGTATGGTTATTTTAAAACTGGACTAGGTTATTTTGAAAAAGGAGCTTATGTTGAAAGCCAATTAATTCAAGATTTCAATGCTCAAGTAAATTATCTTAATATACCCCTATTGATTGCATTAAAATTTCCATTAAATAATCAACTTAATCTGGCTCTAGAGTCTGGCGTTTCATTAAATACAAAAATTGGATGCAAA
>NZ_SMMD01000260.1 GCF_009711475.1 Fulvivirga aurantia | reverse complement strand
GTTTTTTTTAAAAGTAAAACCGTAAAGCGAGATGAAAAAACTGAGAGTTAATGCAGCCGGTATTGATATTGGCGCAAAAAGTATCTTTGTAGCCATTGAATCTGAACAGGTAAAGTCTTTTGCAACATTCACCCAAGACTTTATTCTAGCCAAAGATTACCTTCTATCGAAAGGAATTGAGACAGTAGCCATGGAAGCTACAGGTGTTTATTGGGTTATTCTTTATGAAATATTGGAGCAGGCCGGTCTGGATGTATGGTTGGTTGACGGTCGGCAAACCAAGCAGGTTCCTGGTCGCAAGACTGATGTAAAAGACTGTCAGTGGATACAACAGCTACATAGCTATGGGTTACTGAACAGATGCTTTGTTCCCTGATGACAGGTAAAGCAGGTTAAGGGTTTATCAACGAATGCGTGAGGATCACATTAGAAGTGCCTCCATGCATATCAATCATATGCAAAAGGCCTTGACTTTAATGAATATTCGTCTGAAAGAGGTATTAAGTCAACTTCATGGGGCAAGTGGACTGGCCATAATTGAAGCTATTTTGGGCGGAGAAAGGCGGCCGGAAAAGCTATTGTCACTCTGTCATAAAACCATAAAGGAAAAGAAGGCAGACCTTGTACTTAAATCTTTAAAAGGTCATTACACTGAAGCTGGTTTGTTCGCCTTGCAACAAGCTTATCAGGGGTATATGTTTTATCAAAAGCAAATTTCCCAAGTGTGATCCAAAGGCTTCAACAAACGATCGAGGAGTTCAATAATTATCATCAGGATCCCGAATCACAGAATACTATTGAATCACTTAAGGCTCGCAAGCCTATTAGGCATAATAAACCAGAGATCGATCATTTAGGAGGGCATCTACTAAAACTTTTTACAGGCAGAGATGCTACCCATCTACCCGGTATTACCGATTACACTTGGTTACAGATTTTTTCAGAAACAGGTAGTGAGCTAACCAAGTGGCCTACAGAAAAGCATTTTACATCCTGGCTTGGACTGGCCCCTGGCCAACATGATTCTGGAAAAACGAAAAAGAACAGAAACAAAAAATACAGACCTAAAGCAGGACAAATATTCAGGCAGATCGCACAAAGTTTAATAGAAAGTAAAAAGATAGCTTTAGGTGCTTTTGGCCGAAGGTTAAAATCTAAGCGTGGTCCTGGCATCGCTACTAAAGGCCACCGCAAGAAAGCTCGCCACGCTTTACTGGAGAATAATGGTCAAAGGCCTTGACTATACAGAAAAGGGGATTAAAACCTATGAAGAGAAACTGAGGCTGCAAAAAGAAAAATGGCTGCTTAAAGCAGCCAAAGATCATGGGTATCAACTTACTCAATTACAATATATTAACTAAATGCGTCATCGGTAG
>NZ_SMMD01000816.1 GCF_009711475.1 Fulvivirga aurantia | reverse complement strand
CAGGTCATTCTGACGAAGGAAGAATCTTACAAAGGATATCGTGTGATTATTTTTTTAGTAAGATCCTGCGCATACTTAGGATGACTCATTTTTTGAGACGGCCTTTTTTTATATATCAATACTAATCGGTATAGGCGCCAGAAGAGTAAGTGAGCTCATAGCTATGCGTGTAAATCTCGAAAACAATACCAAACGGATCTTCGACATAGCACATTCTATACGGTTTTTCATCAGGGTAATAGGCCCTGATCGGCATTCTTTTCTTTCCTCCGGCAGCTTCAATCTTTGCGATGAGCCCTTCAATGTCTGGGTCCTGCACACAAAAATGAAACAGCCCTGTGTTGAATGGGTTAAACTCAGGCGCTTCTTTTTTACCTTGAGGGAAAGCAAAAAGCTCTACGCCAATACCATCAGAAGTAGATAGGTGCGCGATATCAAACTCGCTCCAATCTTCACCAAATACATCGATACACATTTGTCCAATAGCTGTGTCACGCTCTTTTTTTACTTTAGCCGGCTCCATAATTACATACCAGCCCATCACTTCGGTATAAAAGTCTACAGCCTTTTGTATATCAGGCACAGTAATGCCAATGTGAGAAAATGTCCTTGGATAATTGTCTGTGCCTTTCATTCCTAATTAGTTTAAATTGTGAATATTTGATTGGGCATAAATAACCCGAAGCGAGGGATTTAGTTTAGTGTATTTTATAGGTATCGGTCTTGTTTGCGTATATTCTAGGTATGCCTCTAATGCACTTGCTGTAAGATATGCACCAGATTTTCCATGTTCAATGGTTTTGTGAGGTGATAATCAAACCCTGAGTTTAAAGAATTCTCTCTGGCATTTTGGTGGCCGAAGCCGGTATGAGCAATATATATGGCATCTTTTTTATAGATTTCTTTAATTTTTTGCAATAATATATTGCCTTCCATATCCGGTAACCCGATATCTAAAATAAAAACCTCCGGTTCTATGGTATCAAGCAAATGCAGCCCTTGTTTAGCATTATATGCAGCAGAGACCTGACATCCCAATTTTGTCAATCTGATTTTAAGTAAATCAAGGGCATCTTCATTATCATCAACAATAAGTACTTGTAGGTTCTTTTTTATTTTTGGGATTCTATTTGAACTTTGCTTATCATCGGCATTAGGCTTTTGTTTTTCTGCAAGTGGAAATGTAAGTGTAAACTTAGATCCTTGTCCAGCGCCCATACTTTCAGCCATGATGGTACCCTCATGCATCTCCATAAAGCTTTTTACAAGTGAAAGTCCTATACCTAAGCCCTTGTTGCCTTTAGAAGGCCTAATTTGGGAGAAGGGTTCGAATATTGATTCAATATTCCCATCGATGCCAATTCCATTGTCTTCTATACAGATTTTAACAGTCTGTTGATCTGTGTATGCACTTATACTTACTTTACCACCTATGTCGGTAAATTTATTGGAGTTGGTAAGTAAGTTGCTAAGAACTTGATTTAGTCGAGTGGGGTCACCTTTTATAATCATGGGCTCGTTAGACAGTGAAATTTCAATCTGTTGATCTTTTAAGCTAAACATATGTTTAGCTTCATATACCGCTCGTTCTATCAGCTCTTTTACATTAACATACTCTTTGGCAAGGGGTACATTTCCTCTGATGATACGGGCAAGATCCAGCAAATCATCTAGCATTGATGCCATTTTATCTACGTTCCTATCCATCATGTCAACTGCTTTTTCAGCTTCTTCAGGATAGTATTTAAGTAAATCTACACCACCTCTTAATGCAGCTAGTGGATTACGCAGCTCATGTCCCAGTGTGGCAAGAAATTGATTTGTTCGTACATTTATTTTTTGTAACTCTTCAACAGCTGTTTTAAGAGTTTCCTCAGAGTTTTTTAATTTGGTTATATCCTGAGCCATACCAATCATTTTAAATGGAGTGCCCTGATTAAACATCATAGTCGCATTAGCTTGTACCCAAGAAATATCTTTGGTTTGCTTATTAACTACTCTGTAGATAGCTTCAAAATGCCCATTTTCAACATTAGTAGCTATTTTTAAGGCTTTTTTAACTAGAAGAAGATCGTCTGGGTGTATCCCTTGCCAAAAATGTTCCTGTGTTGGAGACTCATCCTCGTCTAAACCCCATATCTCTTTTAGCATGTGATCCCAATGTGTTTGCTCAGAGTTAATGAAAAATTCAAATGCGCCTATTTTTGCAGAGTCCTTAGCAATGCGCAGTTTCTCGTCACTAATTGTAAGGGCTGTTGTGATCTGTTTTTCCTTGATTGCTACAGAAAGCAAGTTGGCAATAGATTGTATGAAATTTGAGTCATCTTGGTCAAATTCATAATACGATGAGGTGTGCACCCCTAGTACGCCAAATGGAGGAGTGGAGTGATTTATTACTACACTCATACCACTGACCACACCATGATTTAATAATAAATCAGGACCTGTGAAACGCTTCTCTGTGCTCATTCGTCTAACAATTACAGGGTCATTCTGGATTAAAGTAAATCCTGCCTGTGAGTCTTCTTTGTCTGGTACAGAAGCTTTTCCTACAATGCCATCGCCCCACCCAACACCAGATAAGAGTAATAGGTCATTTTTTTCTGGTCTGTATTGCAAAACTTTACAAAACTCTACCTGTAAGGTATCTGCCACCTGCTTAACTAATTGATCCATTAAATCTTTTAGGTGAATTCCGCTTAAGGCTAACATACCGAGTTGAGCTATAGTGGCTTGCTGTCGTATCCTTCGGTTTGCTGCTCTTGAAAGTTGTTGAAGGTTGGTAATATCTTGAAATGTAAGAACTACGTCATTCAGTTCTTTATTTTCTGATTTATAAGGACTTATCCTGCGTGAGTATATCTTACCATCCTTTGTTTTTATAAGAGTTTGTGTTGATTCAAAAGTTTTTACAACACGCTGCACCTCAGCTTCCAGATTATGTTCTAATAATGTGTCTTTTAAGTCAAATATAGACTGTCCGTAGTGTCGTTCTGAAATGTTAAAAAGAATCTTGGCTGAAGGAGAGGAATGCTTCAGCTTTTGTGAACCATCAACAATTACAGTAGCTATATTCGTTTTTTCAATGATATCCTTCAAGTCTTCGATCATAATTAATATCTGTCTAATTTGACTTTTTGTATATCCAGCTATTGTGCAGTATTAGGTGCTAAGTGTGGTGATTTTTTCCCTTCTATACATTATAAATGTTATATAAGGGACTTAAGTAAGATACCATATTTATGATGATAATCAAATAGCGCTATTACTCGAAGACAGCGAAATTATACATAAATTGGCAGTTGTATATTTCTTACTGTAAAGGCACATAAAAACTAAACCTGAATGCCAGTAGGTTGTCGTTGCCGTCTTCGCCTAAGGCTGAAATGTTGTCTAGGTAATCTGTCATGGTATTGAAAAAACCGGCCTCAAGTCCTAGTCCATACCCATTGGGTAAAAAGTACATGGCGCCTGCCTTGGTAGGCAGCATGAACGATGAATTTCTATAGCTTTCGTCTTCTTCTCGCGTGTTAGACTGGTCCTGTAAATCCTCGCCAAATTGGTCTGTAGGTGTAAACCTTATGAAGCCAACTCCCTGGCTGAGGTAAGCTATAAAGTTTTCTTTCTTCACCAGGTTGATGTGGAGGTCGTAATTGATGTGAAAGAAATTGGTTTTAAAAAAGCGATTTGGCGTTTGAGGGCTTTGGTTGTTAGCAAAAAAGTCTCTGTTTTCACCGGTTACAGAGCCCAGACCCAGTACGAAACCACCATTGAGTCTTTTCTTATTGTTGAATTGTATGCCAGCATGAAAAGCGGCAGAGTAACCATCGTAAGTACTTAAATCTCCTTTATAAGAAACGAGACTAACCCCGGTGTGTAGCCATTTGCCAGGTGCTTGTGCCTGAGCGGTGTGGTAACTGATGAATATGGTGAGGCAGCTGATGAATAGGAGACGCTTCATAGCTGTAAAGTAAATAAATAAGCCCAAATCCTTAGCAGATTTGGGCTTAAATTCTTTGAGGTATGTTACCTTATTTCTTTAAATCGGTGAAGTCAAAAGACTCCAGGAATTTAGTAGTAAAGTCACCACCTTTAAATTGCTCATCGTCCATCAGTTTCAAATGGAAAGGAATTGTTGTCTTAATTCCTTCGATTACAAACTCGCTCAAGGCACGCTTCATACGTGTGATTACTTCTTCTCTAGACTGGCCGCTTACAATAAGCTTAGCGATCATAGAGTCATAGTTTGGCGGTATTGAGTAGCCGGCATATACATGGCTATCTACACGCACCCCATGGCCACCAGGCATATGCAGGTTTGTAATCTTACCCGGGCTTGGTCTGAAACCGTTACCAGGATCTTCAGCGTTGATTCTACACTCCATCGCGTATAAGTTAGGCGTGTAGTTCTTACCGGAGATTTTAATCCCTGCAGCAACTTTTATTTGCTCTTTGATTAGGTCGTAATCAGTTACCTCTTCAGTAATTGGGTGCTCTACCTGTATACGGGTGTTCATTTCCATGAAATAGAAATCACCGTTTTTGTCAACCAAAAACTCCACTGTACCAGCTCCTTCATATTTGATAGCTTCAGCAGCTTTGATAGCCGCTTTACCCATTTTTTCTCTCAACTTAGGGAAGTGCCTCATTACTGGAGAAGGCGTTTCTTCAAGCAGCTTTTGGTGTCTTCTCTGTATCGAGCAGTCTCTTTCAGAAAGGTGACAAGCTTTTCCTGTTTTGTCTCCAACAACCTGTATCTCTACGTGTCTTGGCTCTTCAACAAATTTTTCAAGGTATAAACCATCGTTACCAAAAGCAGCGCCAGATTCCTGACGGGCATCGTCCCACGCTTTCTTAAACTCTGATTCTTTATTTACCATTCGCATACCACGACCACCACCACCGGCAGTAGCTTTAAGTATTACGGGGTACTTAATTTTCTTGGCTATTTTAATACCTTCTTCCACAGAGCTAAGTAAGCCCTCAGAGCCTGGTATCGTAGGTACACCGGCTTTTTTCATTGTAGCCTTGGCAGTAGCCTTATCACCCATTTTATTGATCATGTCGGGTGATGCACCTATAAATTTGATGTTATATTCCTGACATACAGCGCTGAACTCAGCATTTTCTGCCAAGAATCCGTATCCGGGATGGATGGCGTCTGCATTAGTGATTTCTGCTGCAGCAATCAGGTTAGGTATATTTAGGTAAGATTCGTTACTTGGTGCGCGACCAATACATACGGCCTCATCGGCAAATCTTACGTGCAAACTTTCTTTGTCGGCTGTAGAGTAAACTGCTACTGTACCAATACCCATTTCTTTACAGGTACGGATGATTCTCAGCGCAATCTCACCTCTATTGGCTATTAATATCTTCTTAAACACAGTCTTGTCGGTTTAGATGAGTAATTTATTTAATAAAAAAGGCTATTTAAAGCCTTTCAATAACCGCAAATTACTTTACGAGGGATCTACCAAGAATAGCACTTGATCATACTCCACAGGAGAAGCATTCTCGACCATTACTTTTACGATAGTACCAGAAACTTCAGATTCGATTTCGTTGAAAAGCTTCATAGCTTCTACGATACAAACAGTTTGTCCTTTTTCTACTTTATCTCCAACAGATACAAATGGAGGTGTATCAGGGTTAGAAGATCTGTAGAAAGTACCAATCATAGGTGATTTTACTTCTACGTAATTGTCACCACCAGATGCAGGAGCTTCAGCCTTAGGTGCTTCTGCAGGCGCAGAAGCAGCAGGTTGAGGCGCAGGAGCCGGAGCGGCCGCTGGGGCAGGAGCCGGAGCAGCATGGTTGCTTTCGATTACTCGCGTTTCAGCATCTCTTTTAATAGCTATTTTTAGATCTTCAGTTTCAATGCTCACCTCGTTGAGGCCTGATTTTGAAATGAAATCTATTAAGTCTCTTATTTCTTTGGTTTTCATGTGTATGGAGTTTATTTACATGTTCACATCAGGTTGCCAACAAACTTAGCTGATGCATAGATTATGTCAAAAGTAATTTTTCTTTAAAACTAATTTAACTTTTTACGCGCTCAACGTAAGAGTTTGTTCTGGTATCAATTTTTATCTTATCACCCTGATTGATAAATAACGGAACCTGTACAGTCGCGTCAGTTTCAACCGTAGCCGGTTTGGTGGCATTTGTTGCCGTATCACCTTTTATACCTGGCTCAGTGTAAGTGATCTCCATTTCTACAAATGGAGGTAATTCACAACCAATTACCTTTTCCTCCTCTGCGTGGAACAATATATCCACCTCCTGTCCTTCTTTGATTAAGCCCGGGTTAGAAATTATATCTTCCTGCAGCGCTACTTGCTCAAAAGTACTGCTGTCCATAAAATGGAAACCCAAATCATCTCTATATAAATATTGGTGTGGTCTTCTTTCTATTCGTGCGGTTGTTACCTTATGGCCTGCAGTAAATGTATTTTCAATTACTTTACCGGTAGTAAGACTTTTTAATTTTGTTCTTACAAATGCAGGTCCTTTGCCGGGCTTTACATGCTGAAATTCTACAATGGTAAAGAGGTCATGGTTGTATTCCAGACATAAGCCATTTTTAAAGTCGGCTGTTGTTGCCATATATTAAATATTTTAAAGCTCTAAATTACTAATCAAAGAATTAAAAGCAATCTAAACTAGGCGTTATAAGCCCATTTTAAATATACTGATCCCCACGTGAAGCCGCCACCAAATGCAGCCAGCACCAGGTTGTCTCCGGCCTTAAGCCTTGACTCATAATCCCATAATAATAAAGGGAGTGTACCAGCGGTTGTGTTACCATATCGCTCTATATTCATCATTACCTTCTCCTCGGTAAGTCCCATGCGATTAGCGGTAGCGTCAATTATTCGTTTGTTAGCCTGGTGAGGTACAAGCCAGTCAACATTTTCAGCCGAAAGGTCATTGCGCTCCATAATCTGAGCAGCAATATCGGCCATATTAGTTACAGCAAATTTAAAAACCGTAGCCCCATCCTGATACACTACGTGTTCTCGGTTGTCTACAGTCTCATGTGTAGCCGGGTATTGGCTACCGCCTGCTTTCATGCGTAAAAACTCTGCGCCCTTTCCATCACTTCTATGGATGCTGTCTACGATGCAGTTGTCAGACTCAGTAGGCTCTAACATAACTGCACCGGCACCGTCACCAAAAATAATGCAGGTAGCGCGATCAGTATAATCTATGATAGAAGACATTTTGTCTCCACCGATAACGATTACTTTTTTGTAAAGGCCAGACTCTATGAATTTACTACCTGTGGTAAGGCCGTAAATAAAACCGGAGCATGCTGCAGAGATATCATAACCAAACGCATTAGTTGCTCCGATATTGGCTGCTACTACGTTTGCCGTAGCAGGAAAAGTCATGTCAGGTGTAATAGTGGCGCAAATGATGAGATCGATCTCGTCAGCTGTGGTGTTGGTCTTTTCAAGAAGTCCTTTCACAGCTTCGGTTGCCATTACTGAGGTTCCTTTACCTTCACCTTTAAGGATTCGTCTCTCTTTGATTCCTGTTCGGCTTGTAATCCATTCGTCATTAGTATCGACCATGGTTTCTAATTCCTGATTGGTCAATACATAATCGGGTACATAGCCATGAACCCCTGTAATTGCGGCTTTTGTTTGAGCCATATTAAAGTTGGTTTTTATTCAGCAAAGTAATCTTTAATCTTAGTGTGTACGTTGGACTCACCCATTCTCTGAGCGAGTAGTACCATGTTTTTGATAGCTTCCGGGCTTGAGACGCCATGTCCTATCACCACATTGCCATTGACACCTAAGATAGGACTTCCGCCAATAGCTTCATAGTTAAAGCGATCAAAATATGGGTCGCTGATTTTACGTGTTTGCAACATATCAAAAAATGACTCCGCCATTTTTAAGATTACGTTACCTGTAAAACCATCGCACACTATAACATCTGCCTTATCATTGAACAAATCACGCCCTTCAATATTTCCAACAAAGTTGATTTTTTTGCTCAGTTTAAGATTTTGATAAGCAGCCTGGGTAAGTAGTGTTCCTTTTTGCTCTTCTTCCCCGAGGTTCATAAGACCGACTTTTGGGTTGTCGATGTTAAATACGTGCTTGGCGTATAAAGAACCTATCTCTCCAAATTGAAAGAGCACGTCTGGTTTGCAATCTGCATTGGCACCTACATCGATGATTACCCCAAAGCCACCATTTTCTTTAGGTACAAAACCGGCAATACCCGGTCTGATAATACCTTCAATAGCTTTGATTGTAAACATAGCGCCAACATGCATGGCACCTGTGTTACCAGCACTACAAAATGCCTTCGCGATTCCGGCTTTAAGCAGGCCATATCCTACAGGTATACTTGCTGTTGGTTTTTGAGAAAGTGCCTTGGTTGGGTGTTCCCCCATACCAATAACCTCATCAGCATTGACAATCTCAATGTTTGATGAGGTTACATTATGCTCCTTGAGTTTGGAGCGGATCAGATCTTCCTGTCCCACTAAGACGATGGTATTATCGTCTGGGATTTCCTTAGAGGCTAACCCTGCTCCTACGACCGTACAGTCGGGAGCAAAATCACCGCCCATTGCATCTAATGCAATTTTCACAGGCAGTAAAAGTTAGGCTAGTACTTCTTTCTCCATCACAACTTTACCTTTGTAGTAAAGTTTGCCTTCGTGCCAAAATGCTCTGTGTGGCAAGTGAAACTCTCCGGTAGTAGGACATACTGCCAAATGCTTCGCCTCTGCCTTATAATGAGTTCTTCTTTTATCTCTTCTCGATTTTGACGTCTTTCTTTTAGGATGAGCCATTGTACTTAATTTATTGTGTTAAAGTTTTTATTTCAATTTACGAAGCGCTTGCCATCTCGGGTCAATTGCTTCATTGTTATCTTGTTTTTCTTCCTCTTTATCAGAAGTATAGACGATCTCATCTGAGTCGTCTTCATTATCAAACTTTGGGTGAAGCTTTTTCATAGGAATAGCCAGGCCGATAAACTCATATATATACTGCGCTAAATTGATGCGCTGTTTATCTCTTGGGATGATGACCATCTCGTCATCAATCTCTTCCTCTTCTTCACCAAACTTGAGTATCAACCCTCTGGTTGATGTAATTTTGTGGTCAAAAGGCTCTAAAGAACGATCGCATTCCAACCTCACAGTAACGTTTATGTCAAACTTGAGGTCGATTAATGTATCAGACTTTATAAGCTCAATGTCAACACTGCCTGCACCTTGCTCTACAATCTGCTCCGGAAACAGCTCAAAAAACGCAGAATCAATTTCGAATTGATAATTATGCGTCTCATTGCTGAGTTTGAAGATGTCGATATTGTAGTCGTTCAACGCGCTCACAGTCTTTCCCACCAAATTAAGGTTGCAAAGTTAAGAATATAATTCTATATAATAAAA
>NZ_SMMD01000446.1 GCF_009711475.1 Fulvivirga aurantia | reverse complement strand
TCTTTATCTCTTCAACTTTCGCCTTTACTTCAGCTTCAGTTCCTTTGATCTCTTTTACTTCAGTAACTTCCTGACCATCTACTACAGTCACTTTTTTTACTGTGGCCTGTGCTTCATTTTCACCAGTAGATGTAACTTCTATGTTGAGCTCGGTATTTACCTCAGCTCCGTGATGAGCGCCAGTACCGTTAATTTCACCAAGGATCGGAGCAATTACAAGTCCGATAAGGCAAGTAAGTTTAATAAGAATGTTCATCGAAGGACCTGAAGTATCTTTAAATGGATCACCAACTGTATCTCCGGTTACTGCTGCTTTGTGAGCGTCAGATCCTTTGTAAGTCATTTCACCGTTAATTTCTACACCAGCTTCGAAAGATTTTTTAGCATTATCCCATGCACCACCAGCGTTGTTTTGAAAGATAGCCCAAAGTACACCAGAAACAGCAACACCCGCCATGTAGGCTCCAAGAGCCTCAGGGCCCATAACAAAGCCAATTATTATCGGGCTTATGATGGTAATTGCACCAGGAAGCATCATCTCTCTAAGGGCAGCTTTTGTTGAAATCTCAACGCATTTGCCGTACTCAGGCTTTGCAGTTCCTTCCATAATGCCAGGAATCTCTTTGAACTGGCGTCTTACTTCCATTACCATGTCCATAGCAGCTTTACCTACTGATTTCATGGCTAAGGCAGAGAATACAACCGGAATCATACCGCCAATAAACAAGGCAGCAAGTACATCAGCTTTGAATATATTGATACCATCAATACCTGTAAATGTTACATAAGCAGCGAAAAGTGCTAATGCTGTAAGTGCAGCAGAAGCAATGGCAAATCCTTTACCTACTGCAGCAGTTGTGTTACCTACAGAATCTAATATGTCAGTTCTTTCTCTAACTTCATCCGGCAATTCACTCATTTCAGCAACACCACCAGCGTTATCGGCAATAGGACCGAATGCATCGATTGCTAACTGCATGGCAGTAGTAGCCATCATAGCTGAAGCTGCAATTGCAACTCCGTAAAAGCCTGCCAGCTCGTAAGACCCCCAAATAGCAACAGCAAAAAGTATTACTGAAGAGAATGTAGAGATCATACCAGTGGCTAAACCAGCAATAATGTTGGTTGCAGCGCCTGTAGATGAGTTAGTTACTATATCTAATACAGGCTTTTTGCCTAAAGCAGTATAATATTCTGTGAATAGTGAAATAAGGTATCCAACACCAAGACCTACTAAAGTTGCGTAGAATACGTTCATGGCAGGAATATTTTTCACACCTTCTCCAAAGAACTTCATGCCTGTGATAGTTTCAGGTAACATGTAGTCGATAAGGAAATAACCAGCAACAGCTGTAAGTAATATAGAAGTGATATTACCAATATTTAGTGCTCTCTGTACTTCAGGTTCTTTGGCGCTGTTATCTTTTACTTTGATAAGGAAAGTACCAATGATAGAAGCTACAATACCTACACCAGCGATCATAATAGGAAGTAGGATAGGACCCATGCCTCCAAAAGTATCTAAAACAACACCTGCGTCAGCCATGTCTTTGATGATGTAGTTACCCAACACCATAGAAGCAAGTACAGTAGCTACATAAGAACCGAAAAGGTCAGCTCCCATACCGGCTACGTCACCAACGTTATCACCCACGTTATCCGCAATAGTAGCAGGGTTTCTAGGATCATCCTCAGGAATACCCGCCTCTACTTTACCTACAAGGTCAGCGCCTACGTCTGCAGCTTTGGTGTAAATACCACCACCTACACGAGCAAAAAGTGCAATTGACTCAGCACCTAATGAGAAACCAGCGAGTGCTTCCAATACCATTGTCATGTTATTGTAGAATGAACCCTCGGCACCCATGAATGAGCTTACGAATATTAAGAAAAACAAGCTAAGACCTAAAACAGCTAAACCAGCAACACCAAGGCCCATAACGGTACCACCGCCAAATGAAACTTTAAGTGCTTGGGGAAGGCTTGTTCTTGCAGCTTCGGTAGTACGAGCATTGGCCTCAGTGGCTATTCTCATACCAATATTACCAGCAACAGCAGAGAATATGGCACCTACTATAAAAGCAGGAACGATCATCCAGCTAGTGGTTTCTACAACTGTAGAAATACCAAAAAGAGCAGCTGAAGCTATTACAACGAATATAGCAAGAAGTCTATATTCTGCACTTAAAAATGCGAGAGCACCATCTTTGATGTTTCTTGAGATCTCTTGCATCTTTTCATTTCCGGAACTCTGTTTTTTTACCCATGCCATTTTTATAAGCATGAACACGAGTCCAAGTACGGCCAAGGCTATTGGCACATAAATCAAATTATCCATTTAACTGTGTTTTATTAAAGTCAATATAAAAACCAAAAAGGGCAAAACAGCCCTTTCCTAAAATCAAGCGCAAATATATAAGGATATGCATTATTTTAAAATAAAAAGATCAAAACCTACGATCTCTCTATTTTAAGAACAGTTGTTGTAGGTTAGTCCACAATGATTTCTTCAATCCTTGATCTGCAGCAATGGCCGACAGGTCGTCTGCCTTTAAAATATCATATTTGCCATGCTTGTGTATCGCATACTCCGGAAGTTGCTTGAAGTCATTGTGATCGGATAAGCCAAAGCTTAAAATTATTTTGGCCTGACTCGCCTTTAGTATTTTTTCCAGACCTAAATCTACTACTTTAAAATTAAGAAGTGCCACCACATCTAACTGTAAATTCACAGCCTTTAAGATGTTTGATAGAAACGTCTTTTGACTGTCCTCGAGATGATCTCCTGACTCATTTTTAAATAATATTAATACCGGAC
>NZ_SMMD01000434.1 GCF_009711475.1 Fulvivirga aurantia | reverse complement strand
GGAAAGGTCATATTCGATTTTCATTAGTAACAATTCCTATTCGGATTTATAACGCTATTGATTCCACGCAAAGTATTCGATTCAACCAATTGTCTAAAGAGACCAAAAACCCTGTGGGTTATGATAAGGTCGATAAAGTGACGGGTGAGAAATTGAAGAACGAAGAGATAGTAAAAGGATATCAATACGAGCCGGGGCAATATGTAATTATTGAGCAGGAGGATTTTGAGAAGATCAAACTCAAAAGTACTAAAGTAATAGAGATTGAAGGTTTTGTAGATGCTGATGAAATTCACCCGACATTATATGATGCACCTTATTTTATCGGACCTGATGGTGATGTAGCAGCCAAAACATACGCATTACTGATGCACACACTCAAAGAGTCCGGAAAAACGGGTGTGGGAAAGGTTGTGCTGCGTGATAAGGAGAATGTAGTGCTTCTAACTCCAAATGACGGAGGGCTGATGTTATACAAGCTCAGAAACCCCGATGAAGTGAGAAGCATGAAAGATGTACCAAAAATTGATGAGGTAGATACAGCAGACAAAGAGCAGCTCAAAATGGCCAAAACACTGGTAGATACCATGGCCAAGAAGTTTGAGGATATAGATACTACCGATCACTATAAAGAAGCATTGAGAGAAATGATTGATGCTAAAATAGAAGGAAAAGAAGTGGTTACGGTTTCTGAAGAAGAACCTGAAGTGGTAGATATCATGACTGCTCTTAAGGAAAGTATCGATCAGGCGAAGTCTAAGAAGAAGCCAATGAAAAAGGCTACCGGAAAGAAGAAAGAAGAGAAATCGAAGAAAAAAGCAAGTTAGGCTCTTTGCATGATCATTTGAGCTTATTCTATCATGGCTAAAGTTGTAAAATTTCCTTTAAGCGACAATACACGAATTGGCTATAAGCGGGTTAAAAAACGCAAAAAAGTCAATCTGGAAGACTATGGCCAACTCAACATGTTTAAAACGCCACCACCTGAGGCAAAGGTGGTGGAGATGCGGACACACAGGCATGAGAGCGATTTTGAGTACGCCTTGTCACTAGATGAGAAAGGTGAACTCGATAAGGCAAAAGAGTTTTACTTAAGAGCTATAAATGCCAAAGACTCAGAAGCTGATGCGTATTGTAACTTGGGCATAATCGAATCTGAAGAGAAACAATTTGCCAAAGCCATAGATAGTTTTACCAAATCACTCAAGGCTGATCCACGACATTTTGAGGCACACTATAATTTGGCAAACGTCTACTCTGAGGTTGGAAATAAGGCTTTGGCTAAAATACATTACGAATTGGTACTAGAGATAGAGCCTGAGTTTGCCAGCGCTTACTACAACCTGGGGTTAGTACTTGCCTTAGATAATCAGTTTAAGGAGGCAATAAGAGTTTTGAAAAAATATAAAATACTCATTGATGACGACCATGAGCACGTTAATAGACTGATTAATAGCTTGCAAAAGACGATGTTGTCACACGGTTAAACACTTACAAACTATGGACTCAACAATTGATTTGATATTAAAAGGCCATTTTAATCAACTTAGAGAGGAGATTAATAATTCTCCTTATCAGGAAACACAGGCAGAAAAATTGGCCATTGTTTTAAGTGAAATTTCTGAATACTTGCAAGGTAGGGAAGATGCAAAAGCTGATGAGCTAAGAACGAAGTTGGCTGAATTTATACCTCAAGTCACTGAAGGCAATGCTGAACGATTACTGAAATTGGCTCAAAAACCAATGCTAAAGGCCGGAAGAAGTAAGGCAAAGAAACAGGACAAGAAAGCCATGTAAGTACCAAAACAAAAAACCGACATGCTTTAAAAGCAAGTCGGCTTATTAAAATAGTCGTATTTGAATTACTTCAATGAGGCAATTAGCTCTTCGTTTCTTTTAACGTAACCAAAATCACCACCTTCGTTGGCTTTAGCCACTTCGATAGATCTTTTAGCTGTTTCTATAGCCTCTTTCTTCTTACCCATTTTAGCTAGAATCTGAGCTTTTAGGTGAATGTTCCAAAATTGATTTTTAGTGTTTTCATTCGCAAGATACATGTTGATCCACTCAAGAGCTTGCTCCATGTCTTTACCAGTAGCATAGTAGTAATTGGCTGCTTGCACATAGTTAGCCGGGTTTACTTTAGTTTTTGCCGAAATGTCAGCCATTACCTGCTGATCGAAGTTTACCTTCATAGGCACTTTGATAGATACATCATCCCACATCATTTCGATATTGGCAGAAGTATTATCTTCACTAATATCAGAAATCAGGAATGTAAGTGTTTCGATGCTTCTTCCCAGTTTAGTTGGTTTTACTGTAGTGCTCAACACTTCATTTTCTTTTTTATAAGCCGCTACGTTACCGCCAATGCTTAAGTCAGAGTAAAGCATGAAAGACCACTCATTCTCACCTGGTACAGTAAATATCAAGTATTCACCAGCTTTTACTTCTTTACCGGCAATCATAGCATCGGTACTTAAGGTAAGCACAGAGCCCTGATTAGCTCCAGTTCTCCAGGTTTGTCCGTAAGGCTGTAGGTAGTCATCGCCTGCGCCAAAGATCTGTCTTCCTTTTACTTTTGGTCTGTAGTAATCTACAGTTACGTCAGTTAGTCCAACTTTTGAGCTAACAGAACCAGACGGGCTTGGTTGAGGTGTTACAATCTGAGCCTGAGCTCCAAAAAAAATAAAGGCTGAAGCTACAGCTGT
>NZ_SMMD01000439.1 GCF_009711475.1 Fulvivirga aurantia | reverse complement strand
TCGTGCGACTTTATGCTTTAGTTACGTATTTTCTCACCACAGCCAACATCTTCTCCTGTGGAGCGCCAATCGAATACAGAAAAAATACATAGCTATAAATAAATTGCAGCTTAAACGCTCCATTTACCCGATAATCTCTGGCTGAGGTTACAGCATTCTTCTTAATGATGGCAAAATTTGTCTCTTTTTTCACGCGTGAGATAAAATCATACTCCTCCATCAGGATCATGGACTCATCGAAACCACCTAGTGCGAGAAAAAGCTCTTTTTCAACGAAAAGTGTTTGTCCGCCACCTCGACAAAACCAAAATGGCAGCCGGGAAAAGAAGTTGCAAAAACGTAAAAACGGATGATTCCAGTCAAAAATTGACGTGAAGCACCCCGCTTTTTTACCAGACCTTATAACACCGTCTATTAATTGGCCGTAATTTTTTGGTGGCCTGGTGTCTGCATGCACAAAGTAAATCACTTCTCCTTTTACTTGAGAAACCGCATAATTCATTTGTACGGCCCTACTTTTTTTACTTATGGTATGCACTTCTGCACCTGCAGCCTCAGCGGCTAATACAGTTTGATCTGAACTACCACCATCTACCACCAAAATTTCGATGATATTTAATCCTGCATTATCTCGCAAATAGTTGATAAGATCAGCTATTCGTCTCTCTTCGTTGAAGGTTGGTATGATTAGGCTTATCATGATATTGTTGAAATTACTTCATTTTACTAAGTACGTAAAGAAGTATCGTTGTAGATTTGAAATAAATAGGCTTTGGGGCCCGATACCACTACATAATTATTGGTCTGCTGTTGTGATTTTTTCACAATTAAACATATCTTTGCAGACTGAAAATTTTAACAACTAAATTTTTTACACATGAACAATTACGAGACGGTATTCATATTAAATCCCGTTTTGTCTGAAGATCAGATGAAGGATACTGTCCAGAAATTCGTAAAGGTACTTACTGACAATGGTGCAGAAGTAGTAAACGAAGAGCAGTGGGGACTTAGAAAGCTTGCCTACCCGGTACAGCACAAGTCAACAGGCTTTTACAACCTTGTAGAATTTACGGCAGCTCCTGAATTGGTAGACAAACTCGAGACTGAGTACAGAAGAGACGAAGCAGTGATGCGATTCCTTACTGTATCTCTTGACAAGCACGCAGTGGCTTACAATGAGAAAAGAAGAAAAGGTGCATTTAACAAGAAGAAAAAGGCTAAGGAGGAGCCAGCGTCATGACATTACAGAACGAACCAATCAACAGAGGCGAGAACAAACCTAAGTATTGCCGATTCAAGAAAAACGGTATCAAATACATCGACTACAAGGATCCTGATTTCTTGTTGAAGTTTGTAAATGACCAAGGCAAGATTTTACCTCGTAGAATTACTGGTACTAGCCTAAAATTTCAAAAGAAAGTATCTCAGGCTGTGAAGCGTGCAAGACACATTGCCCTTCTACCTTATGTAACCGATTCTTTAAAATAAAGATAGTACTGACATGGAAGTAATATTAAAGCAAGATATAAAAGGACTTGGTTACAAAAACGATATTGTTGATGTAAAGCCAGGTTATGGACGTAACTATTTGATCCCTCAGGGTATAGCGATTTTCGCGACTGAGTCAAATAGAAAAATGGTAGCCGAAAACATAAAGCAAGCCTCTCACAAAGCTGAAAAAATCAAAAAAGACGCTGAGGAGATTGCTAACAAAATTGGTGACCTTACAATCGAACTTAAAACCAAAGCTGGAGAAAGCGGAAAAATATTTGGTGCAATTACTGCTAACCAGGTATCTGATGCTTTAAAAGACAAAGGTTTCGATATAGACAGAAAGAAAATATCTTTCGATACAAACATCAAAGAAGTTGGTGAATACACAGCATCACTCGATCTACACAGAGATGTGCAGCACGAGATCAACGTAAAAGTTGTAGCTGAGTAATCACTCTTATTAATTTAATGGTGTAAAGCCGCTTCGTATTACGGAGCGGCTTTTTTTATTGTAAGCTTCACGACTAAACTACAATAACCAAAACAAGCCCCCTTCCCTCCTGTTACTATTATAAAAACCGACAAATTATGGAAAAAGTAATAGTAGCCGGTGCCAATGGCACAACTGGCAGACATATCATACAAAAGTTAAAACACCACGGGGCCTACGACCCTATAGCCATGATCAGAAAAGAAGAGCAAAAAGCTTACTTCGAAGACATGGGCGTAAGCACTAAAATGCTTGACTTGGAAGAAGACCTTTCCGGATCACTCAACGGTTATGACAAAGTTATTTTTGCGGCTGGTTCCGGATCAAGCACTGGCAAAGACAAAACTGAGGCCGTAGATGAAAAAGGTGCACAGAAACTCATTGATGAGGCTAAAAACAGTAATATCAAAAAGTTTGTGATGTTAAGCTCTATGGGAGCCGATGATCCTGCCAGTAATGATCAAATACAGCACTACCTACAGGCCAAGCACAATGCTGATGAGCATCTTAAAGAAAGCGGATTGAATTACTCTATTGTAAGGCCTGGTCATTTGATAAATGATGAAGGTAAGGGACATATAGATGCTGCTCCAAAGCTTAATAAGCGTGGAGATATTTCAAGAATTGATGTAGCTCAGGTACTCGTAAGTGCTTTAGATCACGCAAATCTGTCTAATCAGACAGTAGAAATTCTCGAAGGTGATAAAACCATCGAGGAAGCACTCTCTATGATCTAGATTATTATAATTTCATTAACTTAAGAGGCTGTCTCAA
>NZ_SMMD01000322.1 GCF_009711475.1 Fulvivirga aurantia | reverse complement strand
TTTTTTCAAAAATAACCTCACATGTCTGCCCATTCTCGAATGTATACATGCCTTCGTAACCGTTGAGGATGTCTTTTGAAAGTAGAATTGAAGGTATAAAATCAACGGAGATTGTTTTCTCAATGGTCTGGGTCCAAACTTTTTCAGAACCTGTAAAAAATTGAGCTAACTTTTTTATTTGCTCATCTTCAATCATGACGTTTGCAGTTTTTCCATCAGTGTGAAGTGTTTTTATTCTATTTACCCATTTTTCAGAGTTTTCTTTAAATGTCAGGAGTTGTTTTTTATCCGATTTGAGATTGCCGTGTGCGGGAACAATTGTTGTATTTGCATCCCCAAGAGCTATGGCTTTGTTCAATATTTCAACATGACCTTTACTACCACCTCCATAGTAAAAATGAGGAAACGAATTAGTCATATAGCTGTCCCCTATAAATATTGTATTATTCTTTTTGAAGTAAATGAGTGCATCATCAAAAGTATGGGCAGCTATATGATGTAATTCAATTGTTTCATTTCCCATTTCAATCGTGTAACTATCAGTAAAGGTAATATCGCTGGTTGCTTTTGAATACTTAGAGTTTTCATGGGCAATTACTGTTGCTCCTAAAGCAGAGAAGTAAGAGTTTGCTCCACTATGGTCGCCATGACTGTGTGTGTTTAATACGTACTTAATTGGCTTGTTTGATATAAGCTTTATTGCATTAGTAAGCGACTGTTGTTTACCGTCTCCTGCCATTGGGTCTATCAATAATAGTTCCTCAGAACCTACGAAAACCCCAATGTTTGTATTGTAATTAACTGCCTTGAGTACATACAAATTGTCATTGATTCTCTCCTGAATAAAATCTGCTGATTTGCTATTCTGTTGTTCGGGCTGTGCATTGATACAACAAACCGTAAATAGAAATAAAATATTGAAGATGAAGAAGTTAATTACTTTCATGAATTTTCACTTTGGTTGAAATGAAATTAATAGGTGAAATCCATACTACAAGGCAGGATGAGTTCATTAACAAGTATTTAACATATGTTGGGTAGATAAATGCCAACGTAGACGTGCAGTGAATTAAGCGGCTACCTTACTTATTTGGGTCTAGCGACCTGCAATGAGTTTGAGTAATGGGCGATTTGTAGTCACAAAACAGTAAAGCACTTTAGCATATGCGATGGAAGGCAATGTTGTGCATCTTATTACTTAATTCGAGTCACAGGCCATAGAGGTGAATTTTTTAAGAAGTTGATCAAATTATCTAGTTCATTATTTTTGACTGTGGAGTACAAACTGAAAACATTCCAATAGTCTTTTGTTCGAGCGATCAGAACGGTAGTCTTGATAAAGGCTTGATAAAAAGAAACCAATGCAGCGAACCAAAGAACGAGAATGATCATAAGAAAAGCCCATACAATTTGGGCGCCCTTAATGGCGAACCCATCAACCGAATTCAACGGCAAAATGTAAATAAAACAAACAACACCTAAGCTCAAATTGATAAGTCCAAAGATGATAAGGGTCAGCCTATTTTTAACTCTGACGCCTTTTTTAATCTCCAATTCCTGAAGTTGGTCTGTTGGCAATGTTCGATAACAATATCCACTTCTTAATAGGTGAAGGCCATCAGCGTTTAAGCCGAATTGATCCGTTTTGAAGTTATATACGTTCATCTATTTCGTTCGCCAGATATGATGCACAACGGTTTAGTAAATGGCTCACAGCGGACAAATTAGCGATTATTTTTCGGTTTATTTACA
>NZ_SMMD01000946.1 GCF_009711475.1 Fulvivirga aurantia | reverse complement strand
AGTGCTTTGGTTTGGCTTGTACTCCTCCCCCATTACTCATAACGCAACCATGCTGTACAGCCACACGTGAATCTCAGCTTGGCTCAAAACACAGAATTCATTAGCTTACATTTTAAATTAGGTGGGGAGACTTACTCAGTTTTAGGCGGGGTTCAAAGAAACAACCGACAGCGAAACTAAAATCATACTATTGACTATGGGTTTTTTTACAACTTTATTCGGACGGAGACAAGAGGCTAAAATCGACATTACTCCTAAAGAGAACTTTTCAGTCGTAGAGGGTAAAGTTGGTGACAAACAAGTAATTGGCTCATTTAAAATGACATATAAAAGGTATGACAAGAAAGCTAAATACCCATGGTGCTTGAAGATTGCTATCGCACTTGAATTTGATAATCTTTATGAGAACGGACTTCCTAAGAAAGAGGAAAGTGAAATTGCTATAGGTCTAGAAGAAGACCTTTTGTCTGACATTCATAAACTAGGAACCGCACATTATATCGGCCATTTATTTTACAACACATTTTTAGACGTCTATATATACCTTTCTGACTCAGAATCAGCACATAAATACCTACAGACCCAAGTGAATAAAGAAGGACTGATTCGAAGATTTGGCTACGAGATAAATGAAGACCCAGAGTGGACGATCGTTCAAGGATTTATGAAATAGAAGCGTTGGTCATTTCCCCAGCCCGTCCACCAGCAAGATTTGGCCAGAATACCGGGTGTGTTTAGGCATGGTGGCTTGAAGGTTTTTTCTGACTTGTGTAAACGAAGGTATAGCTCCCATTTCCAACCCACCTCTCATTCCCCCTTAATCAAAAAATTTTATTACTTTCATTGCGAATTATGCATTAACTGCAACGAGTAACCTCAAAAATGAACGAGAGAAATGAGTAAACACATTAGAATTTATTTATGCGCTTTTCTCCTACTGTTACTTTATGGTTGCTCTAAAGATATACCGATCGTCAATGAGTCAGACGAGTATGCTGTTTGCAATTCGAGATTGAGTGTATGTAACGGTAATCAAATTGGGGAATATTGTCTTTTTGGTTATAAATGGGGAGAAAATCAAGACTTTGATGAAGCTGGAATTGAGGCAAGAGGACCTCAGACCAAAGGCGGTACGATAACTTACTCTTTTCAAGGAACTGGTCATTTAATCAATACGCATAGACAAATAAATGTACCCTCACAATCGTGGAATGAAATTTTAGATTGTGCACAAGATAGAATACGGCAAGCAGTTAGTGAATGGGAAAAGGTTGCTGATATAAACTTCGAAGAATTACCAGCGAATAGTGATACTGACATTCAATTTTATGTAGCCGCTATTTTACAATCTGCAGTAGGCTTCCCAAACTACCAGGAAGACCCCTGTACTATTCTCAGTGGAGACGTTGTATTTGATGCGAATTCGAAGGAAAAATCTTGCCATGGATTTTACATAAATGCATTACATGAAATAGGTCATGTTTTAGGATTAGGTCATGTGAATTCAAAAAATGTAATGGTTACGGGCGAATCTAAATTTTCATTTAAAGGTCTGCAAAGTGGAGATATAGAAGGTATAATCCAATTATATGGGCCTAGATAAATGGTTACGGACGCGTAGTATCCAGATAACTACCTAAAGTCAATTAGACTGACTAACAAGATTTTTAAAACACGGCAACCAGCCAGTTGGTCTGGCAAGCTTTGGTTCAAAACATAAGCTAACCAATGTAAGAGCATATTTAATGTGTGAGACCTTTAATGCTTAAGTGCTACTATTCATTCAGCTTCTCAGTTAGGCAACCCACTTTTAGTTGGTATTTCATACACACTTTCAACTCTTAAACTATGGATAAATTACCCCCCTAGTGGACAGGTTGGTGAACAGCTGTATTATGACTAGGTTCTAGTACCAAATTGTGCTAGTTTTAGACCCTTCAATAAACGTACCTATGAAAGGCATTAAATGAAATAGGGGTTTGAGTAGTGACTTACATAAAATGAATATAAAGACAGAAGCGAAAGTCCTAAGACGTGGTGTCGCAACAATTATCGACTACGGTCTTTACTTGATATTTTTTACTTGGCTTGTGGTGACATACGGAGAACCAAATGACGAAGGAGGATACACATTAAGTAATGACTCGAAAAGCTGGTGGATTTTCATTTTTTGGGTTATTTACTTTCCAATCATTGAATCAATCAGAGGACAGACACTTGGCAAACTGATTTTAGGACTAAGAGTCATTACAAAGACTGGGAATGCAATTTCATTTGGACAAGCCTTCAAGAGGCACCTTATGGATATGATTGATTTTTTCTTTTTTGGTTTAGTCGCGATAATAACCGTTAAAAACACACCAGACCATCAAAGAGTTGGGGACTTATTGGCAAAGACAATTGTCGTTGGTGGGGAAAGCATTACTTGTGCGAATTGCAACGAATCTTTGACATTGACACCGACAGAAATAATGAATAATAAATTTGTTTGTCCATCATGTAAGAAAACGATAGAAATGTAGTGTAAAGCCTCACAGACAACTGAAACATATAGAACTCACCCCTTCACTCACCTTTAATCAAACAGGTGCGACTAGCTCATACTTCTTTTGATTTGTGTTCTTTGCCAAGGTCTCTGTAGCTTTGGTTCAAAGCTCGAAAAATATTCCTTTCACGCAAATCAGTACGAGAGGTTTAAAGCTTCATGGACGTTTGTTGTTGGGCATGGCTTAATTTCCCGCCAGCAGTTGGGCAGCTTTGTTTCTTTTCCATCCAAGGAAAAAGAAAAGTGGTTGATTAATCTGGTAGATTTCAATCCTTTAGTTTTCTTCACATCTGAAACAAACAAACCAATAGTCAGGCGATAACGATTATAACCATCAATGGACACTTTCATACCAATTATTTTCATTGTATTAGTGCTACTATTATTCGTTAGAAATAAGTGGAAAGCGGCACAGATAAAGAAAGAAGGCTTTCATACAACTGGCGAAGTAACAGGTTACGAAAATAAATTTATGAGGGTTGGTGGAACATGGACTTGGTTAGATTATCCAACAGTTGTATATAAAGACAGGTATGGCAAAACCAGAACGGGATTTATTAAGAAAGCCAAGAGTGGAGGAAGATACTACAATGTTGATGCAAAAGTAGAAATCGTAGTTCATGACGGAACGATATACCCAAAGGACTCTTTGTAATATCAGGCTATTCCCCACAAGTTGGAATCGCTACCCCGATCTGTTATTTAATCGCCTCTCACGCCACTTAACACAGTTTTATTGAGCTTGTCATTTTTTCAAAAGATTAACCAAACACTGGGCAACCCCTCTCCTACACATCTCGTAAAAAATCAATGTTTCGCGTGAGCAATCCCCCTGTTTAGAAAAACTCAGCAAGTAATTTTATTATCTTTAGAATAAACCCAAAAAAAACTCTACCTATGAAAAAATTTATTTTATTAATCACACTACCACTGTTGGTAAGCATGCTAAAAGCACAGAGTATTGAAGGTGACTGGAGTGGAAAACTCAGCGCCTCAGGACAAGAAATCCCCTTAATATTTCATTTTTCAGGCACCGATGATGCACTCACCGCTACTATGGACAGCCCATCACAAGGCGCAAATGGCATTCCCGTAGAAAAGGTAAGTTATGAAGATGGAAAACTCAGCCTCTCATTGATGCAAGGGCAAATCGCCTATGAGGCTCAGGTAAATGGAGAGAAAATGGAAGGAACGTTTAAACAGGCTGGTAAAGAATTTCCTTTAAGTCTGTCTAAGGGTGAATTAGAAAAACCCGGTAATCCAGCGCTTCCTACTTCAGATGAGGAGTTAGCGGCACTGGCAGACAAAGAAAGAGGCGAGTATAAATATTCGGTCTCCGATTACTTCGCAAAACCTGCTTCATCTTCCTTCAAATTATCACCCGAAGGTACTTACATGAGTTATCGTGAGAAAGATGAAAAACTCAAAAACCATGTATATGTCAAAAACATAAAAACCAATGAGGTAAAACGCGTGATCACGGAAGGCGAAGAGCTGGTACGTGGCTACGGCTGGGCCAACGACAACCGGTTGATTTACATTATGGACAAAGGTGGTAATGAAGACTATCACCTCTTTGCAGTAAACGTAGACGGGTCTAATGGTAAAGAGCTTACTCCATACGATGGCGTAAGAGTAGAGATTCTGGCTTTACTAAAAGAGGACAAAGATCATATGATCATTTCCATGAATAAGAACAACGCCCAGGTGTTTGATCCTTATAAAATCAACATCATTACAGGAGAAACGGAGCAGCTGTATGAAAACACTGACCTCACCAACCCGATTATGGGTTATATATTTGATAAAGATGGTAATCTTCGCGGTTTTTCAAGACTCAAAGATGGTGTAAACTCAGAGTTGTATTACGCTACCAAACCGGGTGAATACGAATTGATGAAGACCACCAAGTGGGATGACACTTTCAATATCCTCAGTTTCAACTATGCTACTGATAATCCGCATGATGCTTATGTGCTTTCTAACCTCGATTCTGATAAAGCTAAAATTTATCAATATGATTTAGCCAAAGATGAGGTAATCGAGCAATTATTTGCCAATGACGAGTACGATGTATCAGGAGTTTCTATCTCACGTAATAGAGATTGGGAGTTAGACTACTTTAGCTATGAAGGCGAAAAGTATCAGATCATTCCGGTAAGTAACTACTACAAAAAACTGCATAAGCGCCTGCAAAAGGAGTTCCCTAATTACGATTTTTACTTATCTGACGAAACTGATGATGAAAGCCAATATTTGATCTATGTTACCAGTGATAAGTTATATGGCCGCTATTACTCTTATGATGTAGCCAAAGATGAGGTTAAGTTATTGTTTGACCTTATGCCTCAATTGAAAGAACAAGATATGGCCGAGATGCGCCCTATTACTTTCAAAAGTAGAGATGGAGTTAAGCTTCATGGGTACATTACTTTACCAAAGCAAGCACTTGAGGGCAATAAAGTACCTGTTATTGTAAATCCTCATGGCGGACCGCAAGGAATTCGCGACTCATGGGGATTTAACCCAGAAGCACAGTTATTTGCAAGCCGTGGTTATGCCACGTTACACGTCAATTTTAGAATTAGTGGTGGCTACGGGAAAGAGTTTTTACGTAGCGGTTTCAAACAAATCGGCCGTAAAGCCATGGATGATGTAGAAGATGGGTTGAAGTATGTGGTGGAGCAAGGTTGGGTAGACAAAGACAAAGCTGCAATCTACGGAGGTAGTCATGGAGGTTATGCCGTTTTACGTGGTCTCACCAAAACACCTGACCTATATGCTTGTGGTGTTGATTATGTGGGTGTATCCAACCTATATACCTTTATGGAAACAATTCCCCCTTACTGGGCTCCTTACCTGCCTATCTTAAAGGCGATTTGGTACGACCCGGAAGTTCCTGAGGAGAAAGAGATTATGGATGAAGTTTCTCCGGTTTTCCATATAGACAAAATAAAAAAACCACTTTTTGTTGTTCAGGGAGCCAATGACCCAAGGGTAAATATTGACGAGAGCGACCAAATTGTAAAAGCGCTTCGTGGCAAAGGAGTTGACGTGCCTTACATGGTGAAATATGACGAAGGCCATGGTTTTGGTAAAGAAGAGAACAGGATGCAACTTTATGAAGCAATGATGGGCTTCTATGCCGTTCATTTGAAGGAAAATATCACTGTAGAGAGTGAATAAATAGAAAGCTTAAGAGTACCACCAGGTGATTGAGATATGAATTTAACCTGGTGGTATTTTTTTGCTATGAACAATTAGGGTTACAACTGAATTTAGAACAATACTATGAGAACACACATTAGGTCTAATTTTAATAGAAAAACTCTGATATGATCTCAAAAATAGCTTTGACTATTCTATGTTTAATTTCGACCATCACCCTTTCATTAAGTCAAGAATATATTCAATTAGCGCATGGTCTAAGTTGGAAGTATAAGCTTCAGAATGGCTATTTGAGTATCGAAGTTCTTAAAGGTAAATTCAAATTTGAGAATCACGAGTATTTTGGTTTGACACGAACTTATTCTTGGGGTTTGAGAGATACATTATACTCAAGAATCGATAGTGTAGGAAATCAAGTCGATTTCAATCCAACCACAAGACAAGAACACCTTAGTGTTCCAAAGAATTTTTCTTTAAATGATACTTGGACCACTGATGACGGCTCCTGGCAACATCAAATATATTCCACACATGAGCGATTAGTTACTCCTAGTAAGACTTTTGAAGATTGTTTGGTTATTCAAGCTATAGATTTAAGGAAGAAAAAGCGTAGCTTATATTTACATTATTTTGTACGAGGTGTTGGGTTTGTTGGAAGTAAAAAAAGTCAAGAACTGACTTTATATCTTATTGACTATACCCAAAACAACAATTAATTGCATTATTATATTTTCAACCTCTCGTAAATTAAGTGTTCCGCAATATCTTAGAAATTTCACCTATGAGAGCATTGACAATATGTATTCTTATACTAGTGATGGGTAACCTTTTTGGTCAAACTCCATCTTTCAGAGAACATCAAAAATTAAATATTCAAATAGATACTCTGGTAATAGCCCAACGACAACTCACTGTTACAGTTCTTATATCAAAACTGCCTAGCAAGAATGAAAAATTGGTGTGGCTTTCAACTCCTGAGCACGAAACAGAACCCAGATTCTTAGGATATATTGACGACCTCAATGGTTTTTATTACTCGAACTACAGGAGGTCTTCAGATAAAATAATTTTAGTAAAAACAAGCGAAAACCAAGGAGCAATTATATTAATTCAAAAGAACAATTTGCTTGAATTTCCTGGTTACTACTATGCTATTCAGGGCAACAATATCTATACGAAACAAGCTGGAGATGGAGATTTAAGAGTAAGTCATTATAATTGGTCAACCGGAGAATTAAAAACAAAACCCTGGAACAATATAAATGGAAATGATCCCTGGAATATAGATGTGAATTACAATTACAATAATATTCAATGGATCACCTCACATTAATTTAAATCTAGTCAACCTCATTCCTCTTGTTCTTAAAACCATAAATCATTACATTTCTCAATAATCACTATACTATTTGCGATTGACCACGCATAACTAACCATTGAAAACAAACCCAGCCATCGGTTTATTAATTCTCAGACTGTTTATTGGTTTCAGGCTTATTTATGGTGTAATCGACAATATATTGAGCTGGGACAAGCTTTTGGAGTTTTCAGAGTTCTTGGCAGCTCATAGCTTCCCGCTACCAGTAGTGAGTGCATTGCTTTCTGTTTATGTCCAATTTATTTGTAGCGCTCTTTTAATAGTTGGTTTTAAAACTCGCCTTGCTGCTATCGTTTTAGTTTTCAACTTCATTGTTGCATTCTTTGCTGTCCACATACCAGATCACGACAGCATCGAAGGTATGACCCCTGCCCTGGCCATGCTATTTGGCTGCCTTACCTTATTTTTTACTGGCGCGGGTAAATTATCGATAGAAAAAGAAATCAGCCAATGACCTTCTACTCTTCTTATTTAATGCACACCAATATTCATCGCTCCTTGGTGAAATATCTGATTATAGCACTCAGCTTAATTTTGGTTTCGCTCCCCACAAAAGGACAGAAACAACCCGATGAGCCTACCTCTTACCTCGATGATTTGTCTTTTGCTTGGAGTAAAAAGGAAGACACGATCGCTCTAGTAGTAAAAAATAAGTTGCTTACCCCCATCCAGGTTTACCTGTATTCCAGAGCTGATAGTGCAAATTCTAAATCTTTTCTGGTATTGCCCAAAGACAGTACAGAAGTCGCACGTTTTATCAGTCAATTACCAGATTCTGTATTATTAGCTAAGTTTAATGACAGCACTAAAATCGGGTATTTCTGGGGGCATAGCTCCTTGATAAAACCGGACACCAGTTATTTGTACAGATTCCCATTTAAGAAAGGCAAGAAGTATGAAGTAAGTCAAAGTTTTAATGGCAAAGCTTCTCACCGTAGTATTCGCTCAAAGTATGCTATTGATTTTCAACTTAATGTAGGTGAGCCGGTATATGCCGCCAGAGAGGGAATAGTTGTGAAGGTAATCGATTGGTTTACTAAGCAAGGTGGTAAGGAATTAGTAAAAGCCGCCAATAGAATAATCATTCTTCACTCTGATGGTACGATGGCCAATTACGCTCACTTACAGTACCAAGGAAGCTTGGTGAAAGAAGGGCAACAAGTAGAAAGAGGGCAAAAAATCGGTTTTGCAGGAGTTACTGGTTATAGCAGAGGCCCCCACTTGCACTTTGTGGTTAGAAAAGAAAACGACATTTCTATACCTATATTCTTCGAAGGACATGAAGGTGTAATTCTAAAAAAAGGCAGACGTTACAAGGTTGTAGAATAGATTTTTGCACAAGAATAGTTTATGTCATCCTCTATGTTATTTCAAGCCAGGTTCTTTTATTTTAAATCATTGCTTTATATTCGCTCATGCGATTTATAATAGCCTACCCCTGTTTAATACTTACATTGTTGCTTGTCTCTTGTGAGGCAGAAAAGGAAGACAGCCTTACTGCTTTCGACATATATTGCGAAATGGTGGCCAATCAGGCCAAGCCCTTGGCTTTACATCATCCTATGGATCCGGACGCTGTTGATGAGTCCTGGCTTGAGTTTAAACAAATTGCGGAAAATCGCAATGTTCAGATATACAGAGAAGACTCCTTTCCAAAATCGATGCTTTTTCCCATGAAGGTAACTGAGGGCAAAACCGTTATTATTATTTATACCGAACAGAGGTTAAAACAATATCTTCAATTAAAAGAGGATATACTTAAGAGCAATTCTGAGGACATGGTAGAGCAAATGGCACTTGCAAGAAGACTGGGTCGCTTATTGGGTTACAACTCGCAGGGTATTAACAGGTTATTGAGCGAAAATAGCCATTTTCAAAACCTTAAAATGTTTGGTGTAAACCATCAAATCACCCACTTATACTATAAAGACTTAGATGAGGCGCTTACTTTTTATAATAGCATACTTGGGTTACCTCAAACAGACTCCACTACCTTCATGATTGGAAATGATGCCTTTATTAGCCTACACAGCATCAATGATGATCATCCGGCCAATGAGCCAAAATCAACTGCAATAGCACTCCTGACAGATCAATTACCTCAATGGTATGCCTATGTAAAAGAAAAAGAAATACCAATAAAATACACTTATAAACCACGTAATGGTGGCCCACATGATGGGTTCGTTGCGATAGACCCGGGCGATTATTTATTAGAGTTCGAACAGTTTAAACAGCACCCCGAAAACGAGCTTTTTATCGCAGTACTTGCAGATGCTCCAAAAGTTGCCACTAAAATCGATGATCTGAGTTTTTATGGCTCTATCACCTGGACCTATCACAAAGACATGCTGAAAATGCAGCAATTTTACGAAGAGGTGCTAGGCTACCAATTAGTAGCAGATCAGGGCTGGACTAAAATATACCAAACCTCACCTTCAGGCTTTATTGGTCTTGTCGATGAGTGTCGAGGCATGGAAAATTATGCTGACACAAAAGCCGTGGAACTAGAATGGGCTCTTCAAGATTGGGGTTCATTTGCTGCTTACGCTAAACAGCATTGGAGCACTCATGCTTATGATAGCGGCCACTTTAAAGGCCCTGAGAAGTATCGGTATCGTGTAACCAAATAGAAAAGTCTTTGCTTAAAAAAAAAGGCCATCCAAATGATTTAGATAGCCCCTTTTCATGTAATTCGACAAATTCTACTTAATATCGAAACGATCGAGATTCATCACCTTATCCCAGGTTCGCACAAAATCTCTGACAAATGTTTCCTCAGAGTCTGAGCAACCGTAAGTTTCTGCCAAAGCTCTTAATTCAGCATTAGAGCCGAATATAAGGTCTGCTCTGGTTCCTGTCCATTTTACACTACCTGTCTTTCTGTCTTTACCCTCAAATACGTCCTGATCATCTGAAGTAGCGCTCCAGGTGGTATTCATATCTAAAAGGTTTATGAAAAAGTCATTGGTAAGCGCACCGGGTTTGTCTGTGAAGATTCCGTGTTTCGAACCATCATAGTTTGCATTCATAGCACGCATTCCTCCTAACAGCACCGTCATCTCGGGAGCAGTAAGTGTAAGCAAGTGAGCGCGGTCAACCATCATTTCTTCTGCAGAAACTGCGTATTTATCTTTCATATAATTGCGCCATGCATCACCTTTAGGTTCTAAAGGTGCAAAAGCTTCAACATCAGTCTGATCTTGAGTAGCATCTGCCCTGCCCGGTGTAAACGGTACTTTTACATCATGGCCTCCATCTTTGGCCGCTTTCTCAACACCTGCACATCCTGCAAGCACTATTAGGTCAGCCATAGATACAGCTTTGTTTCCCGATTGTGCATCGTTAAACTCTTTCTGAATATCTCCTAACTTATCTAATACCTTGGCCAATTGTGATGGATTATTTACCTCCCAATCTTTTTGAGGTGCTAACCTTATCCGTGCGCCATTGGCACCGCCTCGCTTGTCTGAGTCACGATAGGTAGAAGCAGAAGCCCATGCTGTAGACACCAACTCAGCCACTGAAAGATCAGTATCTAAGATAGTAGCCTTCAAGTGATCGATATCTTTATCATCAATCAAATCATGCTTCACCTCGGGGATCGGATCTTGCCAGATAAGTTCTTCTTCCGGCACTTCAGGCCCCAAATAGCGAGATATAGGCCCCATATCACGGTGAGTTAGTTTATACCATGCGCGAGCAAACGCATCTGCAAACTGATCCGGGTTTTCGTGAAAACGTCTTGATATTTTCTCATACTCAGGGTCTACACGCAAAGAAAGATCGGTAGTAAGCATAAACGGTGCATGCGTCTTTGAAGGGTCGTGCGCATCTGGTATAGTACCCGCACCTTCATCGTTTTTAGGCTTCCATTGGTGTGCTCCGGCCGGACTTTTAGTTAACTCCCATTCATAACCAAACAAATGTTCAAAATAGTCGTGACTCCATTTAGCCGGAGTTTTGGTCCAGGCTCCCTCTAACCCACTGGTGATTGTGTTTTCGGCATTACCACTATTGAAAGTATTTTTCCAACCCTGGCCTTGCATCTCGATACCGGCTCCGGCTGGTTCTACATCTACATATTTAACAGGATCTGCCGCACCGTGCGTCTTACCAAAGGTATGTCCACCGGCAATAAGTGCCACTGTTTCCTCGTCATTCATAGCCATACGGCCAAAAGTTTCTCTTATATCGTGGGCAGCAGCCATCGGATCAGGATTACCGTTTGGTCCTTCAGGGTTTACATAAATCAGTCCCATTTGTACAGCACCAAGTGGGTTTTCCAATTCACGATCACCGCTATAGCGCTTATCGCCCAACCATTCACTTTCTGAACCCCAGTAAATGTCTTCTTCCGGCTCCCAGATATCTTCCCTACCTCCGGCAAAGCCAAAAGTCTCAAATCCCATAGACTCAAGTGCGCAGTTGCCTGCCAGAATCATTAAATCTGCCCAGGAGATTTTCTTACCGTATTTTTGCTTAATTGGCCACAAAAGTAATCGTGCTTTATCGAGATTGGCATTGTCTGGCCAACTATTGAGCGGGGCAAAGCGTTGTGAGCCGGAGCCTCCCCCACCACGACCATCGCCAATACGGTATGTGCCTGCACTATGCCAGGCCATTCTAATAAAAAACGGACCGTAATGGCCATAATCAGCCGGCCACCAGTCCTGAGAGTCAGTCATCAGTTGATACAAATCTTCTTTCAGCGCCTTCAGGTCTAACGACTTAAATTCTTTGGCATAATCAAAATCCTCTGCCATAGGATTTGAAAGGGAAGAGTTTTGCCTCAAAATATTGAGATTCAATTGGTTTGGCCACCAATCGCGGTTTCTGGTACCTGCTCCGGCACTTTGTTTTACCGCTCCACCCATAAACGGGCATCTGCTAGATTCATTTACTTCCCAGCTCTTGTGGTCAGGTTGTGATTTATTCTCCATGTTTAGATTTTTTGGTTAGTAATACACCTAATTTACATATATCAATTGTATAATTTTCATCTATAATAATTATGACTCGATAGGTTTAGTCTATCAAAAATGACTAATGTTGTCTTTATCAATTTAGTGAAATATTAGATGCGGGGAAAGGCTGAATTAACTGGAATTAGATGGCCGATTAATTCCTTTCAATATATTTATGAATCTTACAAACCTCATGTGCTATGATTAGGCTAATTGTTCTGTTCTCTTTTGTCATCTTTCAATGTGCTGGTTCATGCCATGCCCAGGCTACTAAAAGACTTTTATTCATTGGAAACAGCCTTACGTACACTAATAATTTGCCACAATTGCTGGAAGCCCAGGCTAAAAACAAAGGGTTCGCTTTTACCACACAGACCATCGCCAAACCAAATTACGCACTAATCGACCACTGGCAAGAAGGTGAGATTCAGAAAGTTATTAGTGAAGGGAAAACAGATTTTGTAATCGTACAGCAAGGCCCTTCTTCGCAGCCATATGGAAGAAAATTACTGATAGAATATGTGAAAAAGCTGAAAAAACTCTGTGAGCAACACAATGCTCAACTCGTGGTATTTATGGTTTGGCCCAGTCAAAGCTACTACCATACATTTCCTGGTGTAATCGAAAGTCATGAGTTGGCAGCTGATAAAGCCAAATCACTTCTAGCACCTGTTGGCAAAGTATGGAAATCTTATTTTGACAGTACTAATCAATACAATTATTATGGCGCAGATGGTTTCCACCCTTCGCTTGAAGGTAGCGAAGTGGCCGCAGGTGTCATCCTTTCTACTATAACCACCGCAAAGTAGTTTAATAGATTTCTCATTGATAATTCGGCTATAAATAATTATCTTGTAACCAAACGGTTACGTAATAAATGAGAAGAGATGTATTTCAGGCAATAGCAGATCCGGTAAGGAGAGACATTTTAGATATGTTGGCAAAGCAGCCTCTCACGGTAAATGAGGTGGCAGAAAAGTTTGATATCAGCAGACCGGCCGTGTCTAAACACATCAAAATACTCAATCAATGTGGTCTTCTGGAAACAGTGGCCCAGGGGCGTGAGCGACACTGTGTAATTATTCCTGATGCACTCAGCCAGGTTTCTGAATGGGTAAACGCCCATCGCCAGCTCTGGGAGTCACAAATTGATGCTTTTGAAAACTACCTCAACACCTTAAAAAACAAATAGCCATGAATGAAGTACAAAACCTCGACAAAAGAACCCTTACGCTAGAGCGTATTTTAGATGCTCCCCTGGAACTTGTATGGGACGCCTGGACCAAAGCAGAACATATAGTCAATTGGTGGGGACCTAAAGGCATGAAAACAGTGGTGGAACAACATGATTTTAAAGAAGGAGGCCATTGGAAATATATAATGACCATGCCTGATGGAAGTGATTTTATCGCTGAAGGATCATATACCAAAATCAATGAACCAAAGTTTTTAGAAACATCTGCTAATTTCAAACCAATGACAGAAGGCGTTTCTTTACAGGTACATTTAGAATCTGTTGGTAATAAAACCAGGTTTATATTTAAAGTGATACATCCCACAGAAGCCTATTGTAAACAACAAGAGGATATGGGATTTTATAATGGCTGGAACTCAGCATTTGACAGACTCAGTGAGTTTGTTAGTTCAAAATAGAATCAATAAAACAATTTAATAGAAATGATAAAAGGTGTTCACAACATGATCTACAGCTCTCAACCTGATGAATTGAGAGCTTTTTTAAGAGACAAACTCGGTTTTAAAGGAACAGATATCGGTGAAGGATGGCTTATTTTCGATTTACCAGAAGGTGACCTGGGCGTACACCCTGCTGACGAAAGCCGAGAGCACGGAGCACCTTCAGGCACACACGACATCTCTTTTTACACTGACGATATCGAAAAAACAGTAAAAGAACTGAAAGCTAAAGGCGTCAAATTCAAAGGTGAAATTGAAGATCATGGTTACGGCCTAGTCACCTATTTTCAGGTGCCTGGAGATTTATTCATGCAGCTCTACCAACCCAAATATGAGAAGTAAGAGTAAATACCCTTGAATTTAGGTGTAAGTTATGGCTTAATTATTTTTAGTATCAATCAATAAAAATAATTACCTTGAATAGCATCCCAATCCTTACACCCAATGAAAAGGCCGTACCTTCTGCTTTTTATTATATTCATTTCTGTTAACTATGCGATTTCTCAGGGTATAGGCTTCCGAGGAGGATATTCACTTGCTTCATGGGATGGTTTTGTTTTAGAAGGCGAAGAATTTAATGATGAATCATTAAATGGATTTCATGTGGGTATATATGGCAGTTTAGAACTGGGGCGATCTGTGTTTTTAGAACCAGGTTTATTTTATAGCATTAAAGGTGAATCAGGGTCTTATGTGGTAGATGGTACTGACTTTAAAATGAAAAACAAATCCGTGTATCTCGATGCACCCATCCTTATTAAGTATTTCATAGGAGGTTTTAATCTCACAGCTGGTCCTCAAATCTCCTTATTATTAAGCAATGAAGTTGACTTAATTTTAATTGACCCTAGTTCCAGTCAAAAGCTAAATTTCTCTGAAGACACCAAAGATCAATTCAATGAAGTAGATCTTAGTTTAGTGTTGGGGATGGGATACAGATTCATTAATCGTGTAAATCTTAATATAAATTATGATATAGGCGTAAGTTCAGCCTTGATTGACGAAGAGTCACTGTTCTCTCAAGATAACCCCGGACAGTATTATTCTTGGATTGAGGCTAGTAATAGGGTGCTTAAACTATCCATTGGAATTACATTTTAAATCTTCACATAACACCTCTAGATTCATGAAAATCATAAAAATTTCGTTGATAGTCGTAGTGTCTTTTATTGCTATCGTGGCAATCTGGATAGGCACAATAGATAATACCTTTGCCGAAGGTGAGACTTCAGATTATATCAATTCCAGTGAAAAGCTTTTTGCAGAACATTACCTGGCACCTGAGTCGAAAGTAGTAGAAACTGACGGTCCGGTTAAAAAAGTGCACTATTACGAAATGGGTAGCGGTAAGCCATTGATTTTAATTCATGGTGGCGGTGGTTATGCCTCCCAGTGGTATACCATCATGCAGGACTTGGCAGACACCGCTCATCTCTTTGTAGTCGACCGTCCCGGTTGCGGACTTACCGATTATTACGATTATGAAAACGCTGATCTGGGAGATCATGGTGCAGAGTTTATACGTTCATTTATGGATGCCACCGAGTTGGAGTCAGCCACAATTGTAGGCCACTCGATGGGCGGGTTATTTAGTGTAAACTTTGCCAATAAATACGAAGAACGAATAGACAAACTAATTCTGATAGGTCACCCTGCCGGAGGCACCAAAGACATCCCTCCTATGATGCGACTGATGGGTGTGAAAGGTATAAACAAAGGAATGAGAAAGATGATAGGCCCGCCAAGTGTTAAAGGTACGAAGGAGTTTCATAGTATGATGCTCGTAGCCGACACCGCTCATTTACCTCCCTCTTATTGGGAAAATGATGTAAATGCACAGCGTATACCTGGCACGGCTAAGTCATTTAATAGTCTTTTAGAAAACTGTGTGGGCTTCGGTGGGTTTACCGAAAACCAATTGATTCATGATAAACTGACCACACTATCAATCCCGGTGCATTTTATTATTGGTGATCAGGACATTTGGGATACTATGGAAAATGCTAAAACATTGGTTGCATCTATGCCTCAGGCAAAACTCACTGAGGTAGAAAATGCTAGCCATTTGCCCTGGTTAGACAACCCTTCAATTTGCGCTCAACTTATCACAGAAACACTGCATAACAACTAAGGCCGCTATCGTGAGAAGTGACTATTTGTTTACCTCAAACCGATTAGGCTTTCGTAATTGGTCGGAAGAAGATATTCCTCCTTTTGCAGAAATGAACAGAGACCCTGAGGTAATGGCCTTTTTCCCTGAAACACTGAGTACTGAGGCATCAATAGCACTAATTGATCGGTTTAAAAAACATTTTGACCGATATGGCTTCACATATTTTGCTGTTGACAGACTAGACTCAAGCTCATTTGTAGGCTTTATTGGACTACAATATCAGGAGTATGCCGCTCCATTTAATCCTTCGGTTGATATTGGATGGCGGCTCACAAGAAGTGCATGGGGAAATGGATATGCTACAGAAGGAGCCAAAGAATGCCTTCATTATGCCTTTGACAATTTAAAACTAAAAATCGTCACGAGCGTCTGTCCTAAAGTCAATCTCAAATCAGAGGCGGTGATGCGAAAAATAGGTATGATTAAGAAAGGCTACTTTAACCACCCTAATTTGAGTGATCACGCCAAACTTGAAACATGTGTTTGGTATCAAGCACATAATCCAAACAACTAACTTTACGCTCACATAAAAAATTGACAATTTCTTCTTGCACCCAATAAACTGAGTATTTTCTATTTCAACCGATTGAAATTACCCACAACAAAACTTTGTCTTTCAAACAAAAATAGAGGCGTCTTACCGCTTATTGAATCATGATCAAACAAGCTTGATTCCACTCTTAAAAAGACCTATTTTCACTACTTACAGGCATAAATTTCCTAAACAACAAGTTTTATGAATCGTATAAATAACCGCACATTATATCTTCTTTTGATGGCTTTTGGCTTCCTTGTGGTTTCTTGCGCCAACGAAGAGGCAGCAACAGAAGTATCATCCCCTACCGGCATCAATACTATATCCTTTCACTTGTCAGCCGATGGCAAACCTCAGTATGTAGTAAAACACAACAATGAGGTGATTGTAGACACATCTTCCATGGGCTTTGATTTCAAAAATCATCCCTCAATGGAAGCTGGCTTCAAATTAGTAAGCTCATCCACCAGCGAGACTAAGGAAACCTGGGAAATGCCATGGGGAGAACAGCGTGAGGTTGTAAACCACTATAATGAACTTGTTGTGAATCTGGAAGAAAACAAAGCCCCTAAACGCAAGCTTAATATTTACTTTAAGGCATACAATGATGGTATCGGTTTTAGATATGAATTTCCAGAACAGGAAGGAGTCGACAGCCTTGTTATCATGGATGAAAACACAGAGTTTCAGCTGACAGAAGACTACACCACCTGGTGGATACCTGGCGACTGGGACATCTATGAGCACCTTTATAACACCACAAAACTCTCAGAGATCAATGCATTGGCCCTGGTAGATAATGACAACCTTGCACAAACGTCTATTCCAGAAAATGCGGTAAATACGCCTGTAACTATGAGAGGCCAATCGGGTATCCATTTGAGTTTTCATGAAGCAAACCTTACCGACTATGCCGGCATGACGCTGAAAGTAGACACCAAAACACAAAAACTTACCAGCGAATTGGTTGGATCAGATCGTCTGGGATATAAAGTAAAAAGAGCCCTGCCTTTCGTAACTCCATGGAGAACCATTCAAATCGCAGATAAAGCCACAGAGCTTATTGACTCTAAGCTTATTGTCAATCTCAATGAACCAAACAAATTAGGAGATGTAAGCTGGTTTGACCCTAAGAAATACATGGGTATCTGGTGGGAGATGCACATCGGCACTGCCTCATGGGACTACGGCATGACCCGTGATAACGATGGCAATTGGGTAGATTCAGGTAAAGCACATGGTCGACATGGAGCAACAACTGAAAACACTAAAAGATACATTGATTTTGCAGCTAGAAACAACATCAAAGGTGTTTTGGTTGAGGGCTGGAACACCGGATGGGAACACTGGATCGGCTTTGAAGACCGAGAAGGTGTCTTTGACTTTGTAACACCTTACCCGGATTATGACCTGCAGGAAGTGGTGAAATATGGAAAAGAAAAAGGGGTTGAAATTATAATGCACCACGAAACATCTGCAGCACCTCGTACTTACGAGCAGCAATTAGATACTGCATTTAGGCTTATGGAAAGTCTTGGTATCCATTCTGTAAAAACCGGTTATGTAGGTAAAATTATACCTAAAGGTGAGTACCACCACGGTCAGTGGATGGTAAACCACTACAGAAAAGTATTAGAAAAAGGTGCTGAGCATCAAATTGCCATTAACGCCCATGAACCAATAAAAGCTACAGGGCTAAGACGTACCTACCCAAATGCTATCGCTCGTGAAGGTTTACGCGGCCAGGAGTTTAATGCCTGGGCCTCTGATGGTGGCAACCCGCCAGAGCACTTACCGATTGTGGCTTTTACACGTATGTTAGCCGGTCCGATAGATTTTACGCCAGGTGTATTTGACATTTCTTTACCAACAAAAGAAAATAATCAGATCAACACCACACTGGCACAGCAGTTGGCTCTTTATGTTGTGGTATACAGCCCGATACAAATGGCTTGCGATCTACCTCAAAATTATGAAAATCAACCTGCTTTTCAGTTTATCAGAGATGTTGGAGTAGATTGGGAACAGACCAAAGTTTTAGCTGGAGAAGTAGGTGATTTTGTGGCTATCGCCAGAGAAGAAAGAGAAACAGGTAACTGGTTTGTAGGTGCAATCACAGATGAGAAAAAACGAGATATTACGATTAATTTCGACTTTCTTGATCCTGATAAAACCTACAAAGCGGTGGTGTATAGAGATGGAGATAATGCGCACTATAGAAATAGCCCGTTAGACATCGTGATCGAAGCGGCAGAAATAAATAGTGGCACTACACAAACATTCAAACTAGTGGCAGGAGGCGGTTTAGCCATAAGCCTGATTGCAGAATAGACAAATTTAAAATAGTAACAATCGTCATATAAGATAGCCACATTTGTGGCTATCTTGCTTTATGGACGAGCGTATTCTAAAAGTTCTGGACTATATTGAAGACCACCTGGTGCATTCACCTGGCTTACAGGACCTGGCTTCCCGAGCTTGCCTCTCTCCTTCTCAGTTTCACAGGCTTTTTAAAAAAGAAACAGGAAAAACGCCTTTCTTATTCATCAAGGAAATTAAACTGAACAAAGCTTACCAGCTGCTCACCTTAAACCACCAATCGATTGCCGATATAAGTTCTGAACTTGGTTATAAAGATTACGAAACGTTTTCTAGAGCCTTTAAGAAATACTTCCATATAGCACCTGATGATTTAAAAGCGATAGTCGGTGAGATAAAAAAGCGTAATGAAACCACTCCGGAGGAGGCAATTTATGTTACCTCCACAAATACCGCAGACCAAGCTGAGATTAAGAAAGCAGTAGCAAAGTTGCTGAAAGAGAAAAAGCTTGACATAAACTCTATAGATGACCTTAAGCTATATCAGGTCAAAAAATCTTCAATAAGTTTGAAAACACCAGGCCTCATCAAGAAGAAGTTTGTAATGCGTGAAGATCAAAGAATATGGAAAAGTCTTATCAAATAACACAAACAGTCTAAGAATTTCACCTCCTAATACGATATCGGTCAATCTAGAGCATAAGCTCTCCGGTCATTTGATGGTTGATGTCAAATTGAATGGCAATGTAGGGAAATTCATTTTAGATACCGGTGCCGGTCAGACTTTGTTAGATCAGGCCTCCGTCTCAAAATTTGAGCTTAATACCAAACCAACTGAAGATACTGCCACCGGAGCAGGAGACCAATTAACGATGCAAACAGCTTTGATCGACTCACTAGAGATAGGAAGCTTCAAAAAATGTGATTTCGAATTATATGTGGTCAGCCTGGAACATATCACTAGTGCTCTCTTAGCACTTGGTATAGAGAAGCCAGATGGCATCATTGGTGCCGATATACTTACCTCACAAAATGGTATTATAAGTTATCGAGAAATGAAGCTGTATCTTGACTACAACCAGGCGTAAGACCTAAAAACTTTGTAACTTATTCGATATAAATTGTATCAATGGATAAGAAAGACTGGGAAGAAAAACTTAAAGTATATGATGCGCTCGTTGCCAAATGTCCTCGTTTCGAACGCAAAGGAAAAACGATGCCCTACACCTCTGCCAATGGACACATGTTTTCTTTGTTTAACAAGGCTGGAGAAATAGGCATAAGATTTTCTAAAGAGACACAAAAGCAATATATCGAGGCGTTCGGCAGCTCCAAATACAGGTCTTATGGCGCAGAAATGAGAGGCTATGTACTTATACCTGACAAAATGCTCAAGGACCTCGACCAGCTGGCTAAATACCTTAACGAGTCTTATGATTATGTAATGACCTTAGACCCTAAATAAGCAAGCATAGAAACCGGTGATTTAGCCTTCTGTTGTAGCTCCAAAGTACTTTTCGTGCAATTCGTGAATATCATCGCAGCTTATAGGTTTTTCTATATACTCCACCACTTTCGGGTACGATTTCGCCTTTACCCTGTCTTCATGATAGCAAGACGATGAGATCATAACTATGAGCGTATCGTGTTTTGTATGATAATTTCTCTCCTGATACTCCTCTAAAAACTCCCAACCATTCATTACAGGCATGTTTATGTCTAGCAGAATGAGATCCGGAAAACTGTTCTCTTCCAAATAATCGAGTGCTTCCTGTGCCATTTCTTTAAACACAAGGTTACATTCGAGCTCTGTATCCATAAAAGTATCTTCCGTCAGGAAGTTATATTCATCATCATCATCTATAACGAGTACGTTATTTAGCTTGGCCATTTTCAGTTTTATTAAGCGGTAAATTCTTCATAAGCACCTTAAAATCAGACCCTTTGTCTACCGTGCTTGTAAAATCTATACTACCTCCCATAGACTCTATTTGGGATTTAATAATATAAAGTCCCATTCCCTTGCCTTCTACCCTGGTAGTAAGTCTTTGAAAAAGACCAAAAACTTTGTCTCTGCCCTTATCATCGATACCCATACCATTATCTGCGACAGACAAACATATAAAGTTGCCTTCTGGTTTTGTAGTGATTGTAACTTTTAGTTTTCTTTTTAATGATCTGTACTTGATCGCATTGGTCAATAAATTTTGAATGATGCTTCTGGCGTATCCTTGTACATAATGCACCTTTGGGGCAGCCTCAAAATCAAGTGTAATTTCAGCGTCAGCCTCTTTTATCTGTTTTTCTAAATCCTGCAACACATCGCAGGTGAGGCGGTCAAAATCTATTTCCTGCACCTCATCTTCAATAGTTTTTGTATATGCTACAACATGAATAAGGTCATGTAAGGTTTCATTGATTCTGCTAACGGAAGAGAATATTTTGTTTACCACCTCCTCGTTTTCATCATTTACATAACCTCTTTTCTTAAAAACCTTGAGCAACCCGTTGAGATTAATAATTGGAGCTCTCAAATCGTGTGTAGCCACATAAGCAAACTGCTCCAGTTCTTTGTTGTACCGTAGTAAATCTTCGGCCTGCTGTTTAATCTGCTGCTGAGAAGCCTCTGCAATACTTCTGGCTTCATTAGCCTGCTTCATCATTGTGACGGCTTCTTTTTGGGCCTTTTGTAGCTTGGCATTCTTTTTCTCCAGCTCGGTAAGTATCTTTTCGTACTCTTTTTCTTTCTCAAAAGAGTAGGCTTTAAGAAACGTCTTTACTTTAGAAAGTAGAATGTCTTCATTAATAGGCTTGAAGAGATAATCTATCGCCCCCACCTCATAGCCTTGTAGCATGTTTATCTCATCTTTGTCGTAGGCGGTGAGAAAAATGATAGGAATGTTTTCTGTATTCTTATTGGAGCGAATAAGTCTGGCGGTCTCAAGACCATCCATAATCGGCATTTGAATATCGAGCAAAACAAGCACATAATTATACCGTATGAGTAAGGAAAGAGCCTCCTGCCCGGAACCGGCTGTATGTATTTCGGCATTAAATTTATCAAGCAGCTTACTTAAAATATCTCTCTCTGTCTCCCTGTCGTCTACAATGAGAATTTTTGGTAACTCCTTAAGTGAATTTAAATCTTCTATCATGCTATCCGTTTTTTAGAAAGGAAACTTTTTTTGATAAATTTTAGCTTCCTTGTCTACCACCTCATAATACTTTCTCACCTCAGTAAACTCCAATGACTCTTTATCACCGAGGCAGAGAAACCCATTGAGACATAAACTTTCGGTAAGTAGCTTCAATACTTTGTTTTGTAATTGTTTATTAAAGTAGATAAGTACGTTTTTACAAATTATCATGTGTATTTCTGCAAAAACGCCATCCATCACCAGGTTATGACCAGAAAAAGTGATGGTTTTTTTCAATGCATTATTGATTTTAGCCCCATTATACTGCGACAAGAAATAATCTGATAAACTTCTGGTACCTCCTGCCTTGTTATAATTGTCAGTATAATGCTTCATTCGTGAAATCGGTATAATACCTCTTTTGGCAATTTCTATAGAGCGCATATTGATGTCGGTTGCATAAATTTGAGACCTTGATAACAAGCCCTCCTCATGCAAAAGAATAGCCATAGAATATGCCTCCTCGCCTGTTGCACAACCCGCATTCCATAGGTTGATAAATGGATAAGTTTGCAGCGTAGGAACCACCCGCTCCCGCACGATACGGTAAAGCTCAGGATCTCTAAACATCTCCGTAACCGTAACCGACATATCAAACAAGAGTTCATTAAAATAAGTCCTGTCATGCAGTACTTTGGGTATCATCTCAGAGATACTATTGAGCTTATCTTCTTTAAAATGTTGCTCAAAACGCCTTTTTATAGAAGAGACGTTATATTCCCTAAAATCATACCCATAGCGATGAAATATGGCTTCTAACAGTAATCTTGTCTCTATATCTGCAGTCTCTCTCAACGCTTCTCCCCTTCTATTATTTATAAAGCCAAACTCTCATGATATTTAACAACTTCTCTACATCAACCGGCTTCGTTAGATAATCATTGGCCCCTGCTTTAAGTGATTTTGCCTTGTCTTCAGGCATGGCTTTAGCTGTCAAAGAGATGATCGGCAAGTTTCTAAATTCTTTCATCTTGCGTATTTCTTTTGTTGCTTCATACCCATCCATGACCGGCATCATCACATCCATTAGTACTAGCTCGATATTTTTCTCCTCTTTAAGTTTTTCTATAGCCATTTTGCCATTATCGGCCATAACTACATCCATGCCAGCATCAGTGAGGGTTTTTGACAGTGCGTAGGTATTACGCATATCGTCATCTACCAATAGAATTTTACGGCCTGATAAAATTTGCTCAGGATCATGAAGTGTAGTGATAATCTTACGCTGATGACTGGAAAGCTTACTCTCCATACTGTGTAAGAATAGGTAAACCTCATCCAACAATCTTTCCGGAGAAGACACCCCTTTGATCACAATACTTTCTGTATACTTTTTAAGCTCCCGCACTTCCTCTCTTGTCAGCTCTTTGCCTGTGTACACTATAATTGGTGTGGTCGGGGCTATATTATCTACTTTCAGTTTTTTGAGTATTTCAAAGCCGGTTATATCAGGGAGTGACAAGTCCAGAATGATGCAATCGAAGCGTTTTTTCTTAATTTTTGCCAGTGCATCATTGCCATTGGCTACCCAATCAATTTTAACTTCTTTATTCTTCAGGGTTTTTACAATCGCCTCACGACTGGTTTTATCATCTTCGATGACTAATACTTCTTTAACCGAAGTGTTGTGAACCTCTTCTAACCTGGCAAGCACTGCATGTATGTCTTTCTTAGACATTGGCTTAGATAAGAAACCAACAGCTCCTTTTCTAAGCGAATCTATATTCTTATCGGCTACAGAGACTACATGCACCGGTATGTGTCTTGTCTTCAGGTTAAATTTAAGATGATCAAGTACCTTAAGACCATTGATGTCTGGTAGTTCTACATCGAGTATAATACCACTTGGCTGATATTCTATAGCCAACTCCAGGCCTTCTTTACCTTCCTTCGCAACGAGCGTTTTATAATTGCTGCCTTTTACAGTTTTCTGTAATATCTCTGCGAAGCGCTTGTCGTCTTCTATAATGAGTATGATGTTATCACCTCGGGAAATATCATCTCTGTCATCTTCAAGGTAAAACTCCTTTTTAATGGCTTTTGGTCTCTTACGACCTGCTTCCAGCTGTTTTATCTCTCCATTTTCACTTTCTTCTCTGGCCTCAAGGTCTATCGTTTCTTCACCATTAATGGTGGCATTTTCTAAATCTATAGGAATGTAAATTGTGAATGTACTTCCCTCACCTTCTCTACTTACCAGGTGTATCTCACCACCTAGCAATCGTGTAAGCTCTCGAGATATGGTGAGACCCAGACCGGTACCACCGTACTGTCTGCTTGTACCTCCTTCAGCTTGTTGGAAAGCTTCAAAAATCATTGCCTGCTTTTCTTCAGATATACCAATACCAGTATCTGTTACAGATATGGCAATAAGCTCGTCATGATAAAGCGACCTGTCTAAGAATATCACGTCATCTTCTGGCAAGCTTAGGTCTACTTCTACGCTACCCTTTTCAGTAAATTTGAAAGCGTTTGACAGCAGATTTTTAATGATTTGCTCAAGACGCTGAGAGTCAGTGTTTATCACAGCCGGCACCCCTTTGTGTTTGGTAATTTTAAACTTGAGCTCTTTTTTATTGGCCAGAGCATTAAACTGATTTTTCAGGTTGCTGATGATGTTGGCTACTTTTACATCATCTGGCTCAATGTGTAGTTTACCTGCTTCAACTTTAGACAGATCAAGTATATCGTTGATAAGATTGAGTAGATCTAAGCCACCCTCGTAAATGATGCTAGCGCCTTTTACCTGATCTTTGTCAAGATTACCTTTTTCGTTCTTAGCAAATTCTTTGGCGAGTATGAGTAAGCTGTTTAGTGGCGTACGCAACTCATGCGACATATTGGCCAAAAACTCTGATTTGTACTTACTCGCAAGTTCAAGCTCACGCGCTTTTCTCTCTACCGCTATCCTACTTTCCTGTATCTCTGTTTTCTGTTTCTCAAGGTCATCAGTTTTCGCTTCCAGCTCTTCGTTAGCAGACTGTAACTCTTCACTTTGTACTTTGAGTTTTTCCTGTTGCTTAAGAAGCTCTTCAGATTGTCTCTGCGAACTGGTAAGCAGGTCTTTCATCTTCTCACGGTCAAAAGCAGAATTGGTAGCAATCGCAATGTTCTCTGAAACCAGTTTCACCAACTCGATCTGATTTTCGTTGAATGACTCAAAAGAACCAATCTCAACCACCCCTTTTACTTCACCCTCAATCATAAATGGCTGCACAAGTATGCTGCGTGGTGGTTTGTTGCCTAAACCAGAAGATATACTGATGTAGTCAGTAGGTATTTCAGAAAGTACGATTGTTTCTTTCTCTGCCGCTGCCTGACCTACGAGACTCTCTCCAAATTCAAACTCTGTTTGTAGCGCTTTACGCATGGTGAAGGCATAAGAACCACTCAGTCTAAGGATCTTTTTATTATCCTTAATATCCACCATGTAAATGATACCTACCTGCGATTTTAAGTATTTGGTGAGGTATGAAATGATATTTTTTGATAAGGTTGGTAAGTCTTGCTCACCTCTCATGCGGTCGTTAAGTCCCGCTTGTCCTGTCTTGATCCAGGCTTCATTCTGGTTTTCTTCAGAAATTGCCCTTAAGTTGTCTGTCATCGAGTTAAGCGCAATACCTAACTGGTCGGCCTCACTACGTAGCGGCATTTCTATTGAGAAGTCTCCTTTGGCAATAGTATTTGCTGAGCGTACAATGTTGATGAAACTGTCCACCATGGCATTGATGTTATTTTTCAACTCAAATACCTCACCTTTGGCCTCCACTTCAATTTTTCTGGAGAAATCTCCTCTCGCTAATGCAGTTGATACACCGGCAATATCCCGTACCTGCGAAGTCAGGTTATTTGCCATTTGGTTTACATTGTCGGTAAGGTCCTTCCAGGCACCTGCCACGTTTGGCACTTCAGCCTGACCACCCAGTATACCTTCTGTACCCACCTCACGGGCCATGTTGGTTACCTCATCGGCAAAGGTGTTTAGGGCATCCACCATTCGGTTGATAGTCATCGATAGTTCTAGTACCTCACCTCCTTTTCCTGTTTCCGAAATTTTCTGAGAAAGGTCACCATTTGCCACCGCGGTTGTTACCGAGGCAATTTCCCTCACTTGTGTGGTAAGGTTAGAGGCCATGTAGTTTACGTTATCTGTCAGGCCTTTCCAGGTACCAGCAACATTAGGCACTTTGGCTTCACCTCCCAGCTTACCTTCTGTACCCACCTCACGGGCCACAC
>NZ_SMMD01000688.1 GCF_009711475.1 Fulvivirga aurantia | reverse complement strand
CCTTCGCTATCGCTCTGGATGACGAACTTAACGAGAGCTATGAGCCTTGAGCCTTGAGTATAAAAATGCTGGTCATACTGAGCGCAGCGAAGTATCTTACTAAGTCGTAAAGCTAAGATGGTAATGAAATTTAAACCCACCCTGTCATCTCGAGCGAAGTCGAGAGAGCTTTACACTCGATACAATTACAAAGGTCCCTTCACAAGGTCGGGATCCATATAAAAACAAAAAAAGCAAGCCAATATTCCGGCTTGCTTTTCATCATCATTAAACTATTTGAACCATTATTTTTCGTTGAAGACATGAATATCTCTCTGTGGAAATGGTATAGAGATACCTTCTTCATCAAATCTTAATTTTACATTTTCCTGAAAGTCCCAATATACAGACCAGTAATCGGCTAGTTTAACCCATGGCCTTACGTTAAAGTTTACCGAACTATCCGCTAATTCCGCTACTGTTACTGAAGGTGCGGGATCTTTGAGCACTCTCTCATCGTTTTCCAGCATCTCCATCAATATGCCTTTAGCTTTCTTAAGGTCATCGTCATAGCCAATACCAAATTTCATGTCAACCCGTCTGTTTTCTTCAGCGCTATAGTTGGTTATGCTGTCGTTAGAAAGCTCTCCATTAGGTATCACTACCTTTTTGTTGTCAGGCGTAATAAGTATTGTATTAAAAATCTGAATTTCTCTAACTGTACCTGAGTTGCCGCCACCTTCGATGTAGTCGCCTACTCTAAATGGTTTGATTGTGAGGATAATCACCCCACCAGCAAAATTTGCCAGCGTACCTTGCAAGGCCAAACCAATGGCTAATCCTGCCGCACCTAATATGGCTATGAATGAAGTGACCTCAACACCAACACTAGTAAGAACAGTGAGAAGAAGTAAAATGAGAAGTATATTGTAAAACATACTCTCAAGAAATGGCTTTAAAGAGTCATCGAAACTTCGTTTTTCAAGAAATTTATTAAAGTATTTGGAGAGAAATCTTATCACCCAAAGTCCTACGACTAAGATAACAATGGCCTTTAGGAGCATAAGCCCAAACTCTACACCTTGCGTGGCTAAAAAGACTTTGGCTTTTTCTAAATATTCCATGCTTATTGATTATTTTTTAGTGTTTACAGTATTGATATACCGTTTTTAACACCAAACATCAATAAGTGTTATGAAAAGCAGGGATTAATTTATACGCTCGATCTTAGCGCCTAGATTTTTCAAACGCTCATCAATATTCTGATACCCTCTATCGATTTGCTCCACATTAGAAATGATACTTTCACCTTCGGCAGATAGTGCCGCGATAAGTAGTGAAACACCCGCTCTAATATCTGGTGAGCTCATTTGAATGCCTCTCAATGCCTGTTTTCTATCCAGACCTATAACAGTAGCCCTGTGAGGATCACATAGTATAATTTGCGCACCCATATCGATAAGCTTATCGACAAAGAACAAACGGCTCTCAAACATCTTTTGATGTACAAGCACGGTTCCTTTGGCTTGAATAGCGGTTACAAGAACAATACTCAGCAGGTCAGGGGTAAAGCCCGGCCATGGTGAGTCTGCTACGGTCATGATTGAGCCATCTATAAAAGTCTCAATCTCATAATGCTTTTGAGCGGGTACAAAGATGTCGTTTCCTCTGATTTCGAGTTTTATTCCCAATCGCTTAAATACATCAGGAATGAGTCCGAGGTGCTCAACGCCAGCATCTTTGATGGTGATCTCCGACTGAGTCATTGCAGCCATTCCGATAAAACTACCTACCTCAATCATGTCAGGTAACATGGTGTGTTCTGTGCCACCGAGTTTTTCTACACCCTCAATAGTAAGGAGATTAGAGCCTATTCCGGAAATGTTGGCACCCATGCCAGTGAGCATTCTGCACAGCTGCTGAATATATGGCTCACATGCTGCATTATAGATAGTCGTTTTGCCTTTGGCCAAAACTGCCGCCATTAAGATGTTGGCTGTACCTGTTACGGAAGCCTCATCGAGATGTAGGTAACAACCTTCGAGGTTTGATGCATCGATTGAGTAAAAACCGTCTTTTGAAGAATAGTTGAACTTGGCACCCAGCTTTTCGAAGCCGATAAAGTGCGTATCAAGTCTTCTACGGCCAATTTTATCGCCTCCCGGACGAGGAATCTTAGCATTGCCATAGCGGGCTAATAAAGGCCCCAATATCATTATAGAACCTCTTAGAGAAGCTGCCTTATTTTTAAAATCGTCAGACTCGAGGTAGTTGACGTTTATATCTTTGGCTGTAAAGCGATAGGATTCTGAAGCTAGCTTTTCTACGCTGGCACCCATTTCAGAGATAAGCTCTATTAGCTTATTTACATCTCTGATATCGGGAATTTTGTGAATTGTAATTGGCTCTGCTGAAAGTAAAGTAGCAGCAATTATCTGTAAAGCTTCGTTTTTAGCTCCTTGAGGGATGATTTCGCCACTAAGCGGCTGACCTCCCTGAATCCTGAATGAACTCATTAATTTCTTCTTCTTCTGCGGTTAGAACTTCCTTTGCCTCTATTAGACTTGCCACCAGACCCACGATTACTACCTGAGCTTGTTCGCTTTTTAGCTTTATAAAGTCGCTCAAATAAATTGTCTTCTCTTACTTTTTCGAGGTTGATATTTAGTTTACCTCCAGAGATAGTTTGAATGTTTTCTAAGATAACGCTATCATCAATTACCTCTTTGTTCCAGCTACCGTAAAAGCTTTTCATAAGCTTACCGATGTAGATAATAGCATCTTCACGCTCCTGAGGATCTTCTTTTTGAATGGCCTCTTTAATAAGCAACTCAATATTTCTGCCGTAGTGTTTATACTTGATGTTATTGCTTAAATAGCCCATTCTTTCAGGCTTTTTAGTCAACACCTCAGGCTCAGGCTTCGGATAAGGGCTGTCAATATCCAGCTCAAAGTCTGCCATGATGAATAAATCGTCCCAAAGCTTTTGTGTGGTCTCCTGTGTCTCCTTGTACGAAGGTGTGATCTGACGCATCAATTCTATCAAGGTATGAGCATATGCCGTTCTTTTTTCTTTATCCTCGATGGTTTTTAAGTATCCAACAAGTTTTTGAACGTTTCTCCCATACTCTCTTAGAATAAGCGGGGACTGACTAGTGTTATAATCCATCTGGTGTGATTAATTGCCTTTAATTAGCGTGTATCTTTAGTTTAGCAAAACTAAGTAATAATGTCTTTTCTCCAAAGTCATCAAAATTTACTTTAGCCTTACGGTTAGCACCATTTTCGTCCATTTCTGTGACTTTTCCAAACCCAAATTTAGGATGCTCGACTTTCATACCTTCTTTTAGGCCTGAAGTGTCGCTCGGGGCGAAATCTGGTGACGGTTTATAATTCGATTTTTTCACCACTGGTTTAGATGTGGTGGTTTTCTTCATGCCAGTAACAAAGTTTTTAGCGAAAGCGTCAGAGTCCTGTACAGAGCTCACGTTGCTGAACTTTTGGTTTACCTTAACAAAAATAGGGTCTACCTCTTCCAAAAAACGGCTCGGTTCGCAATTCTTCAATCGCCCGAAACGGTATCTGCTCAAGGCGTATGATAAGAATAACTTATTTTTGGCTCGGGTGATGGCTACATAAAACAACCTACGCTCTTCCTCCAGGTCAGCTCGGCTGCTGAGCATCATCTGAGAAGGAAAAAGGTCTTCTTCCAAACCCACGATATAGACGTTTTCAAACTCCAGGCCTTTGGCCATGTGTATGGTCATCAAAGTCACCTTATCCTGATCGTCATCATCGTCATTATCCAAGCCGGTAATGAGTGCCACTTCTTGTAAGAAAGAACCGAGGCTTTTGTCCTCTTTTTCAGGGTCATCAGTAAATTCTTTCACCGCGTTGAGCAACTCCTGTACGTTTTCGTAGCGGTTGAGGCCTTCTACTGTTTTGTCTTCATAAAGCTCCTTCAGCAAACCAGAGCTTTTAGCAATCTGACTAGCAGCATCATAAGCATCGTTTTTCTCAATTTCGATTTTAAAACGCTTGATCATCGTAACAAAATCACTCACTGCATTGGCTGCCCGACCCGGTAAAAATGAGTCGATATTAGTAAGCACTTCCCAAATGCTAATGTCGTGGTCGTTGGCCGCAACAATAATTTTATCTACACTGCTGGCACCGATACCGCGTTTTGGGAAATTGATAATCCTACGCAGCGACTGCTCATCATTATGGTTAATAGTAAAGCGCAGGTAAGCCATCAGGTCTTTAATTTCTTTTCTTTGGTAGAAAGAAAGACCACCGATGATCTTGTACTTGATGTTCATTCTACGCAAAGCTTCCTCAATCGCACGAGACTGACTGTTGGTACGATAAAGAATGGCCACATCACTGTTTTTGGTCTGGTGCTGCATCTTCTCCTCAAAGATGGATGAAGCCACAAGCTTACCTTCTTCGTTATCGGAAGTGGCTTTGAGGAGCTCAATGAGGTTGCCCTCGTCATTATCTGTCCAGACTTTCTTTTTGAGCTGGGCCTTGTTTTTATTGATTACCGAGTTGGCCGCATTTACAATCACCTTTGTAGAGCGGTAGTTTTGCTCCAGCTTGATTACGCGTAAATCCGGGTAGTCTTTCTCAAAATTGAGTATGTTTTGAATGTCAGCGCCACGGAATGCGTAGATACTTTGTGCGTCATCTCCCACAACACAGATATTTTGCCTTACGGCAGAAAGCTTTTTAGTGATCAAGTACTGAGAAATATTTGTATCCTGAAACTCATCGACCATCACGTACTTAAAGCGCTGCTGGTATTTATTCAATACATCCGTATGTTGCTTAAAAAGCACATTGGTGTTGAATAAAAGGTCATCAAAATCCATCGCTCCGGCTTTGAAACAGCGCTGTGCATAGATTTTGTAGATACGCCCAAGCTCCGGCTTCATATTTTGCTCGTCATCAGAACGATAGATGGGGTTTGAGTTATACTCGCGCCAAGAGATGAGTCGGTTTTTAGCGCCTGAAATTCGATTGAAAACCACATTGGGTTTATAGACCTTATCATCAAGGCCCAATTCTTTTACTATGGCTTTTATTAAAGATTTGGAATCGTCAGCATCGTAGATGGTAAAGTTGCTCGGGTAGCCAAGTCTGTCGGCTTCTGCCCGCAATATTCTGGCAAACACAGAGTGGAATGTACCCATCCATAGATTTCTGGCTTCGGTGCCCACCACACCCTCGATACGATCGCGCATCTCCTTGGCAGCTTTGTTGGTAAACGTAAGCGCCAAAATGCTAAAAGGATCTACATTTTTTTTCTGAATAAGATAGGCAATACGATAGGTAAGTACTCTTGTTTTTCCTGAACCAGCACCTGCGATTATCATGGTTGGCCCCTCACAATTGAGGACTCCTTCGCGCTGTGGTTCGTTTAGGCTTTCTATATAATCCATTCTCCGACTTTAAAAATACTGACTACAATCTATAACCCACAAAGGTTAAAAATAAATTCATAAATAGGGGATTTGATAGTGAGAAAGTTAAGGGATTTAGAGGACGTGGGATTTTGGATGTTAGAGGTTAGATTTGAGTGGTTAGAGGGCTGATGGCTTGAAGCTCGTGACTCGTAGCTCAAAGCTCAAAGCTCGTGGCTCTCATAGCTCATGTCTCTCATAGGTTTGTCATCCAGAGCGATAGCGAAGGATCTTTA
>NZ_SMMD01000695.1 GCF_009711475.1 Fulvivirga aurantia | reverse complement strand
ATCAGAAAGCTTCCGTGCAGATCATCAGATAAGTTTTAATTAAATCAAAAACCAAAATGAGAAACACGTTTTGTCTGGCACTTCTGTTATTTACATCGCAAATATTTGCTCAGACCCATACCGAAGATTTCAAGATCGATTCAAAGTACATTAAAGAAACCAGAACGATTACTGTTTCTCTACCACAGCAATATGAAAACTCCTCTAAGGCGTACCCTGTGATCTTAGTTCTAGATAAAAATCTTCTGTTTAATACCACCTCTGCGATTGTAAATCAGCTTAGCAATACATCGAGGATGCCAGAGTCTATTGTGGTTTCTTTAAGCGCGGGTAGCAAACATCGTAATTACTTTGCGCCTAACCTCCATAATAATCACAGAGATAGGGCATACAATTATGGCAACTTTCAAGAGGAATTTCTAGACTTTTTGGAACATGAACTTTTGCCTTCTATTAACAATAAATACCGAACGAATAACTTCAATACGATAGTTGGTTTTTCTCCATCATCAGCCATAGCCCTTTATGCTTTGTTAAATAGACCAGATTTATTTCAAGTTTATATTTGCTTTGCTGCAGGCAATATAATTGGAGATGGCTATAATAAAGATGAGCGACTTATTGAGAATTTAGATAGTCTCTATGCAAACAACGATTTAGGCAGGAATTACCTTTATGTAGTTTCCGGAAGCAAAGACGCGGAGGGGCAGCCATACATCAACACAAATACTCAGGACTTTAATGAGAAATTATCCAGACACAACTCAAGTAGTGTCCATACCAGAGGGGAAATTATCGCAGGTGAAGGACATACAGACGTTATACTTCCGGGATTAATTGCAGCCTTAGATTTTATGTATCCGAAAGAAAAGTGGTTGGTGGATTATCTTGATCTAATTGAAAAGGATGGACCAGCTCTGGCAAATATTCTTTCCTTTTATAAGGAGCTGTCAAGTGAGTATGGCTTTGAGATTTATCCTAATGCCGATAGATTATATAGCATGAGTTGCCTCAAAAATGTAGGAAGGCGATTATTGGGTACAAATAAAGTTGACGAAGCGATAGAGCTTTATAAATATTGGGTAGGGTTGTATCCTAAGTCAGATCTGGCACATTATTATTTGGGTATAGCTCAAGCTGAAAATGAAAATGTGTCGCTGGCAAAGGCATCATTTGCAAAAGCGATGGAACTGGCACCAAGCCAAGACAGTGACGATTTTTTAAAATACCAAAATGCCCTTGAAGCATTGGATAGTGCGAATTGATGACATGTGACAATAACTATTATTGTTGAAATAGGGTAGACCAAACGAATCTTCCCTCTACAAAGCCTCTCAGGATTGGTATAGTTTCAACTCTTAAATTAACTAAACTTCCTAAGCCTAAGAGGCTTGTTAAATCAGGCCAGTAGCTTTATTGCAGTGTGAGATTATGAGTTAGATGTGCTACAATTAAAAATTACCTATCTTTAGATTGAAGATGAGAAGTCAAAATAAAAACAAAGGATATTATTTAGCGTCAGGATTACTGGCTTTAGTAATTGTCTCTTTTGGCCTTTTCGATGCATCGGCACACATAATTTCTCCAGTTCAGTTTAATCAAGCTCAACTTGAATTAATTCTTGAACAAAAGGATGCTGAAGGCGAGATTAACTTATCTACGTTTTATTCCTGGCCTTATAATAAGAGCCCTGAAAACTACCGTTCGACTTTCATTTTCAACACGTACTTAATTGGTTATAACTCTTCTATTATCGTTAAGCATCAATCACAATCAAAAAAGCTTGACTCGATCAATCCTATATCTCATTTCATACAGTTAAAGAGAATTCCACAAAATTCTGACGATCCTTCCAATTCTTAATCATTGGGGTCATCGAAGGCCTCACAACTTTTAACGATTAATTTTTGAAGTATCACCAGTTACAGCCCTCGCTGCTAACACAATAAACTTATAAATGAAATACTTAAAGAAAGCATTGAAGCTAATTGGCTTTGTGCTCCTAATTACCCTTGCATCCATCGGTTTGGGATTCAACGCTGCTATATTACCCACTACCAAAAGACAAGATTCCAACGAGTCAACTATCGAATTGGTGGAATCTAATGAGGAAGAGTCTGAAATCGAAAATGAAGAAAAGCAATGACGACACAAAGAAATGGCAGTTATTGGCTGTTTGGTCCTATTTGACAAAATGATGTATATGTCAAAAGCTGATAAGTAAAATGAAAAACGGCTGTTCCAGAAGAAGTTGAAACAGCCGTTTTGCTTTATTTGTCTTTATCGTACCCATCAGGTCGTTTCCACCTTGCCGGACCTTCCGGTTCTGGCTTCATCTTAAACTCCTGCGTTTCCAGCAATTTCAGAGCTTCATCCACAGCCTTTATCAACTGGGCATCTTTACCTTCTATTGCCATTTTTGGGTCGTCAATCACTTCAACATCGGGTGCCACACCTTCACCTTCTACTGCCCATTCGCCATCGGTATCATAAAAGCCTCCTCTCGGTGCTACCATTCTACCTCCATCGATAAACCTTGGTGTATCCCAGGTGCCTACCAGGCCTCCCCAGGTGCGTGTACCCACCAACGGACCGATCTCTTTTTTCTTAAACATATACGGCAATAGATCACCTCCGGAACCGGCACGCTCATTGATAATCATCACCTTTGGTCCCCAAATACCAGCAATAGGTGTAGTCCATGGGCGGTTATCACCTGCTTTGCTATTAAAATAGCCTACAGGCTCTCTGGTCATGATATCAATCATATAATCGGCAGCGGAGCCTCCGCCATTATTTCGCTCATCGAGGATTACGCCTTTCTTATCTTGTTGAGAAAAATAGTAGCGATTGAAACTTGTAAAGCCAGGCCCACTCGTATTAGGGATGTAAACATAAGCTAGTTTGCCATTAGACATTTCATCTACCTTGCGTCTGTTGCTTTCTACCCAATCGATGTATCTTAATCGGTATTCGTTGGCAACCGGCTTGACGTATACACTTCGGGCACCGTCCTTTGAAGGTTTGTCATTTACTTGTATTGAAACTACTCTTCCGGCCGTCTGGGCAAAATGGTCAAAAATATTGTCATTGGCGGTGATGTTTCTACCATTTACTGCAAGTATGTAATCTCCTTCATTCACCTCAAGCCCGGTTAAGCCTAAAGGCGCATCGATGTCCGGGTTCCAGCTTTCGCCATCATAGATTTTCGTGATCTTATAAAAGCCTTTGTCTAGCTCGTAGTCAGCACCAAGTAGACCTACAGGTACCCTGTCTACATCGGGCATATCTCCTCCTGAAACGTAGGAGTGCCCAATCGCGACTTCTCCACTCAATATGTCAACCAGGTAATTCAGATCCGTACGGTGGTTTACATGTTTTACCCACGGCTGGTACCAGCTATAGACTTTGTCCCATGGCGCACCATGTACATTGCTTACATAGAGAAAATCGCGCATATACCTCCAACCTTCTTTGAAGATTTGTGCATACTCATCGCGAGGAACTACATACATTTTGCCAGCAACAGTAATTTTATCATCGGGTTTGGGCTTTCCTTTTGTGCTACTAATGTTCCAACTCCCGTTTTTCTGAAGTAGTGTGTGTTCTCCATTTTTGGAAACTACCATTGTACTTACACCATCTTCAAAATCGGTAGGTTCTTCTTTCTTTACATCATAGTCATGCACTTTTAGCCCCTTTTGATTTTGTATGGATTCCGCTACAAACACGTGATACTTTTGTGCAGGTGCAATAAACAGATAGTTTCTCGCTGGTAGCGATAGGGCAACTATTCGCTCTTGTATTCCTTCGAAGTCTACCGTGATATTTTTATCCTTGGTTTCGTCCTCCTTGTCTTTTTCCTCTTTGGGTGACTCGGGCTGTTCTTCATCACTTTCGGGAATGTTTGGGGCCTTGCCATCTTTGCTTAGCACCGCAGCATAAAGCGAGCGACTTACCGAAGGGTCGTAAGAGCTCATATCGAGCCATCCTGAGCTAAGTCCATAATCAGTACTGGCCAAAAAGTAAAGGTACTCTCCTGATGCATCCCAAACCGGACTGGTAGCATCGGCCAGTGGATCTGACAATTGATAGCTCTTGTTGCTCTGCGTATTAAATACGAATATGGCCTTAAAGTGACTATTTTGCTGTTTCTCATAAGCGATAAACCTGCTGTCTGGCGACCATGTAGGGTTCATCGTTCTGTTAGGGTGCGCATAGCCATCGGTATCGATTTTTCTTACTTTACCATCTGCTAGCGTGATGTACCACAAGTTGTAATCGGTATCTGTATAGCTTATCATTTTGCCATCAGGCGACCAGTCTGGCGTAAAATAAAAGGTAGGATTTTCTAAAGGATATGATTTTTTGCTATCCCCATACTGATCAGCTACGATTAACTGGTACTCACCACTGGCATCAGAAAACCAGGCTACTTGTTCGCCTGTGGGTGACCAAATAGGAAAGCGATCTGCTACACCACTGCTTTTGGTAATATTTCTCCAACTACCCTCTTCTTTAGGAAAAGTAAATATATCGCCTCGATACTCAAAAATAGCCCGCTTGCCATTGGGTGATAGATTTGGGTGTGTGACATTGCCGGCATTTACATCATCCCATCTTGCTCTGCTGAAATTTAAATCACCTACCACATCGATTTCCAACTGATTACTCTCTTTGGTTGCCGGGTTTAGGGTATGTAAATAGCCACCTTGTTCGTACACAATCATGTCACCCGAGGCATCAAGACTCTTTACATCAAATTTTTTATGAAAGGTAATTTGCTCCTCTTGTTTTGTGTTTACATCAAAGCTCCAGATGTTGCTTGTATAGTCTCTTTCAGAGAGGTAATAAATTTTACTGCCAATCCACACCGGGTACAAATGTCTTTCTTTGTCCAGTTGAGGCGTTCTAATCAATTCCTGGGTTTTCAAATCTACAATCCATATAGGCATAGCCTGGCCACCTCTGTAATTTCTCCACTCCGGGTCCCATGAAGTAATTGGCGTATAAGCTAAATAATTACCATCTGGAGAAACCTCTCCGTAAGCTGCCCGAAGATCTAAAATAGGCTTCGGGTAACTTCCTTCTGTCGAAACAGTAAACAATTGCGATGTCTTAGTGGGGTGTGCACTCCTGTTTGATCTGAATAATACTTCTCCCGAGGGTGTCCATCCTTGCACCTCGTCTGTACCCGGATGAAAGGTGAGGCGTTTAGGCACGCCACTGTTCGCTGACAAAACATATACATCTGTATTGCCATCATACTGCGCACTAAACGCGATCCATTTGCCATCTGCTGAAAAATGGGGTGCAAATTCGTAACCTTCATTGGTGGTTAATCTGATGGCATCACCTCCCGTTTTGGATGTTTTCCAAAGGTCATTGGCATATATAAATACCACATCTTTTTCTGAAATGGTGGGTTGCCGGAGTAGCATGGTGCCTTGTGCGTATAGCCCTGATGCAGACATGAAGGCTATAAGGATGGCGCATAAATTTTTCATAGTTCTGATTTTTGATTAGACATGAACTTAATAATACCCTCATGATTTTGAAAGCAGAATTATACGAGTGTACTGCATGGACAACACCGTCAAGAAACTAAGGAAGATGACCTTCGGGGAAAGTAAGCCTTGATTATATCTGGTTTCTTTTAATAGCTCTGGTGTTGGTGAGGCTGTAAAACACCCACTCTACCAAGCCTCTCAGGATTGGTAGAGTTCAAGTTTCTGCTCACCAAATTTACTAATCCTAAAAGGCTTAGTAATTTTATGGCTCTCAACATTGTATGACCTCTTTTTAATAGT
>NZ_SMMD01000263.1 GCF_009711475.1 Fulvivirga aurantia | reverse complement strand
TAAAGACATATTAATAAGCACTGAAGATGGTGATTTTGACTACGAAAGAGCTGTAGAGGGAGGTCTTGATGCTCCGTTTATGTCGATTTACATCCCTGCCAGATACCAGGAAACTGGTGGTGCCAAAGAAATTGCAGATACGCTTATTATGTTAGTTGAGGGTATAGTTGAGGCTCACCCAGACAAATTTGCGCTTGCCAAAAGCCCAAAGGAGGTACAGGCTAACTTTGAGGCAAAAAAGATTTCTTTACCAATGGGTATGGAAAATGGTGCTCCTATTGAAGATGATCTAAGTAATGTAAAGTACTTTCATGAAAGAGGCATCAGATACATTACCCTTACACACTCTAAAGATAACCAGATTTGTGACTCCTCTTATGACACAACCCGTACCTGGAACGGTCTAAGTCCTTTTGGTAGAGACGTAGTAGCTGAAATGAACAAGGTGGGTATTATGGTGGATGTTTCCCACATATCTGACAGTACTTTTTATCAGGTAATGGAAATTTCAAAAGCACCTGCAATTGCTTCTCACTCTTCTTGTAGGCACTTCACACCAGGGTTTGAGCGCAACATGGGAGACGACATGATCAAGCTTCTAGGTGAGAAAGGTGGTGTTATACAAATTAACTTCGGGTCTACCTTCTTAGATATAAAATCTCAGGAAGTGAGATCGCACATCAACGACTATTTAAAAGAAAATAACCTTAGCCGCGAAGACTCGGCTGCTCAGGCTTACATGGCAGAGTATTACAAGACCAATCCTTTTTATAGTAATATAGAAAAAGTAGCCGACCATATCGACCGCGTAGTAGAGCTGGCGGGTATCGATCATGTAGGCCTTGGCTCTGATTACGATGGTGTCGGAGATTCATTACCAGAAGGTCTAAAGGATGTTTCTCAATACCCCAACCTCATTTATGAATTGCTAAAACGAGGCTACACAGAAGAGGATATTGAGAAAATATGCTATAAAAATGTGTTCCGCGTGTGGAATAAAGTAGAAGAAGTAGCTCAAGCTAGCCAAAACATGTAAACTTACCGGCTATGAGAGAGGCGGCCTTTGTAAAACAGAATTATTCGCGCTGGCAAGAGTTTGAGGAGCTGCTTAAAAATGAAAAAGTAGCTCCTCCAGACAAACTTGCCGATCTTTTTATTCAAGTAACTGATGACTTGTCATTTTCCCGTACACAGTATCCTGAAAGTGAAACCACAGTCTACTTAAATAATCTGGCGTCAAAAATTCATTTAAACATTTACAAGAATAAAAAAGAAGACAAAAAGCGTTTTGTTTCTTTTTGGAAATACGAGGTGCCTCATCTCTTTTACAGTGCTCATAAACAGCTTTTATATGCCTTCATCGTATTCTCTGTAGCTATTCTTATCGGT
>NZ_SMMD01000914.1 GCF_009711475.1 Fulvivirga aurantia | reverse complement strand
GTCGTCTGACCACTTTGAGTGGTCTGACGACTCCTCATTTTTACACCTAGTCAGTCATACTACCTGCCCGTGTAATTAGCTATAGATTCCATCACTTAAGGTGATGGAATCTATCAACACATAAGTACTTAAAATAACGAAGCCCATAAAAAAAGCCGCTCATTGAGCGGCTTTTGTAATAATTGTGCAAGGCTTCTTTTTATTCTGCCTTTTCTTTAGCTGCAATCAAATTCAAAGCAGATCCTGCATTAAACCAACCAATTTGTACTTCATTGTACGTGTGGTTTGTTTTGATTGTATCTTCAGATCCATCAGCATGTTTAACTAATAAAGTTAATTGTCTGTCTGGAGCGAATTTATCTAAATCTAAGAAGTCGATAGTATCGTCTTCTAAGATCTTATTATAATCTTCTTCATTAGCAAAAGTAAGTCCGAGCATACCTTGTTTTTTAAGGTTAGTCTCGTGTATTCTAGCAAATGATTTCACTAAAACAACTTTTACGCCTAAGTGACGAGGCTGCATAGCTGCGTGCTCTCTTGAAGAACCTTCACCGTAGTTATGGTCACCTACTACTATTGTAGGAATTCCCTTCGCCTTGTACTCACGCTGAGTTGCCGGTACCGTACCATATTCGCCAGTAAGCTGACTTTTAACAGAGTCTGTAGCATCATTAAAGAAGTTTACAGCACCTGTTAAAGTATTGTCTGCGATATTATCCAGGTGACCTCTGAACCTTAACCATGGACCTGCCATAGATATGTGGTCAGTAGTACATTTGCCCTTAGCTTTAATTAAAAGCTTCATACCGGTGATGTTTTCACCATCCCAAGGCTTAAATGGAGTGAGTAACTGCAATCTTTTAGAATCAGGAGCTACTTTCACTTCTACATTGCTTCCATCTGCAGCTGGTTCCTGATACCCATTATCTTCCACATCAAAGCCTTTTTCAGGTAACTCAAAACCACTAGGTGGGTCAAGTGAAACTTGCTCACCATCAGCATTGGTCAATGTATCTTTCATTGGGTTAAAACCTAAGTCACCGCTAATTGCGATAGCAGCAACCATCTCAGGAGAAGTCACAAACGCATGGGTGTTAGGGTTGCCATCAGCTCTTTTTGAGAAGTTTCTGTTAAAAGAGTGAATGATAGTATTCTTTTCTTTTTTGCTGGCACCGGCACGATCCCACTGACCAATACACGGTCCGCAAGCATTAGTAAATATTCTAGCGCCTAGATCTTCAAATACCTGCAAAATACCATCTCTATCCACAGTAAATCGTATTTGCTCAGAGCCAGGGTTGATACCGAAATCTGATTTAGCTTTTATTTTCTTATCTACAGCTTGTTGAGCGATAGATACTGCTCTCGTTAAGTCTTCGTAAGATGAGTTAGTACAAGATCCGATCAGTCCCCACTCAACATCTAATGGCCAGCCGTTTTTCTCAGCTTCTTCTCTCATTTTTGATACAGGAGTCGCTCGATCCGGAGTAAAAGGACCATTGATGTGAGGCTCAAGCTCAGAAAGGTTGATTTCGATTACCTGATCAAAATATTTCTCAGGGTTTGCATATACTTCATCGTCACCAGTAAGGTGTTCTCTTATTTTATTTGCTTCATCAGCAACTTCGGCTCTTCCTGTAGCACGTAAGTATCTCTCCATGCTATCATCGTAACCAAAAGTAGAAGTGGTAGCACCTATTTCGGCACCCATGTTACAGATTGTGCCTTTACCAGTACAAGACATCGATTTAGCACCTTCGCCAAAATATTCAACGATAGCGCCTGTACCACCTTTTACGGTTAAGATACCAGCTACTTTAAGGATTACATCTTTTGGTGCAGTCCAGCCATTTAATTTGCCAGTAAGCTTTACACCAATCATTTTAGGCATTTTAAGCTCCCAAGGCATACCGGCCATCACGTCCACAGCATCTGCTCCACCAACACCGATAGCAACCATGCCTAAACCACCAGCATTTACAGTATGAGAGTCTGTACCGATCATCATACCACCTGGGAAAGCATAGTTTTCAAGCACTACCTGGTGAATAATACCTGCACCCGGTTTCCAGAAACCTATTCCATATTTGTTTGATACCGACTCGAGAAAGTTAAACACCTCACCACTTGCCGTGATTGAGCTTTTTAAATCTTCTTTAGCTCCTTCTTTAGCCAAAATAAGGTGATCGCAGTGCACGGTAGAAGGTACAGCTACTTTCTTTTTACCAGCTTGCATAAACTGTAATAAGGCCATTTGAGCTGTTGCATCCTGCATAGCTACTCTGTCCGGAGCAAAATTCACATAAGATTTAGCCCTTTCAAAAGCCTCAAGTTGCTGATCCTCATGTAGATGAGAATAAAGAATTTTTTCTGAAAGTGTAAGTGGTTTATTAGTTACTTTTCTGGCAGCTTCGATGCGTTCGCTCATCGTAGCATATACCGCCTTGATCATATCAATATCAAATGCCATATTGTTGCTTTGGTTTATGTGATAAAAAGAGTTGCAAAGGTACGAATTAAAATATTTATTTGGGAGTACGAAATTGCCCCGCATATAATTTATAATCGTATTAAATAAGCGTATAAGGCTATCTTCGACTCACTTATTTCGACCCTCTTAACTTATCCAACAGAAGATTAAGGGTAGTTGTTTCCTCTGTAGTGAGATTGTCAAAAATATGCTCAAAACCACGGGCTTTTTCGTCTGTACTTGCCAAGAGCTCGAGTCCTTGTTCTGAAATTTTAATTTGTGTTAATCGCTTATCTGTTTTTGAGGTAATTTTTGCTACAAGTTCCTTGGCTTCGAGACGTTTGACAATTCTTGAAGCGTCAGACATTTTGTCGAGCATTCTCTCTTTAATAAGGTTGATGGTTGCAGGCTGCGGACTCTGTCCTCTTAAGATGCGTAGGACGTTATACTGCTGGCGGGTGATGTCATTTTCCTTAAAGAAGGAGTTCATTTGCCCAATAATGTGATTATAGGTGTAAATCACATTAATTAAGGCCTTCTGACTCTCAGTTTTAAACTCCTTCTGTTTTATGTCATCTTTAAGGCTCATATACTAAAATGCTCTTAATCAGCCTGAAAGATATAAAAAATGCTCTTTACTTAGCGTTTATATAATTAAGAAATTCGTTTTTGATCTGAGCATCGTTAAACTTCCCATCAAAAAATGCTGTACCGGTTTTGCTATTGGTATCGCCAACACCTCTTGAAGCCACGCACATATGTGTGGCATCTACCACGACTGCAATGTCGTCTGTTTTTAGAATCTTTTTAAGCTCATTGGCAATTTGCACAGTCAAGCGCTCCTGTACCTGAGGCCTTTTCGCAAAATATTGAACGATACGATTGATTTTAGATAACCCAATGACCTTACCGCTGCTAATATACCCTACATGTGCTTTACCATAAATAGGCACAAAATGATGCTCACAATGAGAGTAGAAAGTAATGTCTTTTTCTACCAACATCTGGTCGTACTTATATTTATTGTCAAAAAGTCGTGCCTGAGGCTTGTTGGCAGGGTTAAGCCCACTAAATACCTCTTTTACATACATTTTAGCCACACGGTGTGGAGTCCCTCTCAAAGAATCATCATTAAGGTCGAGGCCCAAAATGTTCATGATAGACTCAAAATGCTCTTCGATTTTAGCAACCTTTTCATCATCACTCATATCAAAAGCATCGTCACGTAAAGGCGTGTTGTATGAAGTACCTACATGATCCTCTGAAAAATCGTCTTCTTCTCTATGAGGCTGGGTATTCAACATAATTTCTTTCTGTTTCATAAAGTTTAACTTTTAAATCGATGCTTTCTTCAATTTCAGGTCTAAGCAGGTTATAAATAACTATTGCAATATTTTCTGCAGTTGGGTTGAGCTCTTTAAAATGAGCTACATCGAGGTTTAAATTTTTGTGATCAAACTGAGAAGTCACCTTTTCTTTAATCAGATCACTTAGTTTTTTCATGTCATACACATAACCAGTGGTTTTATCCACTTCACCTATTAGTCTTACGATCAAATCGTAATTGTGTCCATGAAAATTTGGGTTACTACACTTTCCAAAAACTGCTTTATTCTTTTCATCGTTCCATTCTGGGTTGTATAATCGATGAGCAGCATTAAAATGCTCTTTTCTAAAAACGGCTACTTTCATAATTGATGGTACAACAATGATTTGTTTGCTTATGTTCGACCAAAACTAAAAATTTGTTTAATATTTTTTAATAAAAATTAAACAGTATGTTTCGACTCGTTCAAAGTTATATCATTTAACCAGATGTCCGTAATTAACGAAAGGTAATTGTGCTTAAAAGTGTCTTTCATCGAGGAAATGGAAGTCAAACACTTCAAGATCAAGCGTTATAGATATTTCATGAGAAGTAAACTCTGTGCCTACAGATTTATTGGTAGGTATTTCTCCCACATAACCTATCCTGATATTGTGGTCAAAGTTGATTTGGGCCAGTAGTCCGAAGGTTTCAAAATTACGGGTAAGTGCTCCAATGGTATACTTGTCACGCAGTATAACGCTACCATTTAGATCTACAGACACTGGTGCATCTGCGACTCCTTTAAACAGGGCAGTTGGTTTCAGAGCTAAGTCTGTATTCAGGTTGATGAGATAACCCGCTCCGAAATAAAAATGGCGCTGATATAATTGTGATTCGATCATACCAAAGTCTTCTTTACTGTTGACCAGGCGCGGCACTGACAATCCCAAATAGTATTTAGGACTTTTAAGTACTATTCCGGCCCCGATATTAAATTTAGAAAAAGTCTCATCACCACCAAAAACAGGGTCATTGTTGTCTTTAATGGTTAATTCAGAATTGCTTTCTTCAAGAGAAAAAATGCCGGCCTGCATACCAAAAGAAAGCTTAGCCTCTCCGAAATCTATCTTATAGGCACTTGTGGCACTGATTTGTGTATTCGTGGTTGATCCGACTTTGTCCCTCACGATTACTAAACCAAGGCCTAGAAGATTATCAAAAAAAGAGGAGTGCGCTGAAAAAGCTGCTGTATTTGGAGCTCCATCAAGCCCGGTCCATTGTGTGCGATAGCTTAGAGATGCATTCAGTACATTGTTGATCCCTGTATATCCAGGGTTGATAACCATCGGGTTATTTATATACTGAGCATACAAAGGGTCTTGCTGGCCGTAAGCTGAAGAAACTATGAAAAAGAGCGAAATAGAGAATAGAACCTGTTTCATAACCTTATTCTTTAATGACCAAATAACCCTCAAAACTACCCTCTGGGCTTTTTATTTTATAGAAGTAGGTGGCGGTGGGCAAATCATCTAGCTGATTGTTTGCGACCTCACCGTTATAATTCACTAGTGTTTTTACATTGTCACCCCATCGATTATAAATTTCTATAGCATTGGGAGAGGTGAGGTTTTGAATTTCCCAAAAGTCATTTAAACCATCTCCATTTGGAGATACAGCATTAAAAATGAGCAATTGTCCGCCTACGTCAGATACTACGATACTAATACTGTTTTCATCACACTCATTTGAAGGGTCGCAAGCGCGTAGCGTGATGGCGTCATTGCCTGAAAAGTTCACATTACTGTAGTCTACCTCTACTTCACAGTTATTTATACTGGTGGATGCACCGGAAGAAATGCTTACTACAGTCACGGTTAGTTCACTGTCCTCATTATCAGGGTCATCTATCAGCTCGCACCAATCAAAGGTTAGAATAGCTCCTCTTTGAATTGATTGAGCAACCGTATTGACTACAGGTGGCTGGTTGACGATTTGAATATCAATAATGCCTTGGTCGGAGCCACATGCTCCCCGTATTTCATACGCTATCAGGTCACTGCCTGATGTGCCTGCGTTAGCAGTGTAAGTCAATACACCTTGAGCCAAACTTGCTGTGCCCTGTGTTGGGTTTGTAACTATTGCTACAGCAAGAGATTCATTATTAGAACTTTCATTTTCTGCCTGTACATCAATTTGAAAAGCTTGACCTGCGGATACATTGCGGTCGTAGTCTAAGGCTGCGGGGTCAGAAGAAATAGTGACACTCAAACTCGATTGATTGGAAGGACAGGTAGTGCCACCTCCAAATGCTGTCAGGGTGAGGGTTACGCTACCATTGCTCTCGTCATTAGACCCGGGCATATAGCTGGTGTTCAGCATTGTGGGATTGTCAAATTGGCCATCACCGGATGTACTCCACATTGGGTTTGTGCCACCGGAAGATACAGATCCTGTAACAGACACATTATCTCCCAGGCAAACAGCCTGATCATTTCCAGCACTCACAGTGGGCGCATTGCCACACAAGCCTCTCAAATCCAGCGCCAGAAAAGCAGGGTTTGGATTAGAAATGTTAATTGCATGGACCTTTTCCACATCTGTGCCATCAAGATTTGCTCTCATGATTCCAGGAGGGGTGATGGAGGGAGCTCCACGACATACCCAATATATTTTATTATTGATTAAATCCAGATCTATTCCGCGAGCTTCACCAGTTATATTAAAAAATGTCGGGTTGCTGAAGGGAGGCGTTTCATTGATGTCGTTTGAATAGATTTTACCAGCCGATTCTTTAGGCCCTGCCGACCAGTAAACTCTGTTGTTGATGGCATCAACCTTGACATCATAAAATATCTCGATAGGGCTTGCGGATGATACTTCAAACAATTTTTCTTCATTAGTCCCATCCAGGTTGGCTCTGTAAAGTGTGGCAAGATTTCCGCTAAAATCGATGTTGTTTCCGGTATAATAAATTTTGCTATTGGTATGATCTACTGTAATGCCAACCGGTTGCGTCACTGTGGCAATAGTGGTTAAAGTAGAAATAGGAGAAGGGTCATTTGGATCAATACGTTGTATTTCGTTTACACCCCAGTACGTGTAGTATAATAGTCTATTGACCGGATCCCAGGCTACTTGCTCGAGGCTATCATCCTGAGAAGGGTTAAAATCAAGGAGGAGTTCGTAATTGTCACCTACAAAGCCAGTTTCACCAAGTGATGCTCGCTTGATTTCTGCTTTGGCACCATCACTAAAATATACGTGGTTGTTTTCAGTATCAAGTGCTATCCCACTTAATCTGGTGTTAAAACCATCGTAATATCTCTCGAAATCCGTTCCATCCAGATTTGTTCTATGTATTTCACCTTGATTGAAAGTAACCTCACCTTCCGTCCAATAGACTTTAGGAGGAGTGCCAACACTTAAATCCAGCGCTACACTTACCGGAAAGTCTATGCCGGTATGTAAAACGACCGGATTGCTTCCATCTAATTCCAGCTGACCGATATTACCACTTGGGCCTGAATCGGCATAGAATAATAGGCCAAGGCTGCCATCTACCGCCATTCCGCGAGGGTCTTCTAAATTAGTTATAACCCTAGCTCTACTGGCAGAACTTCCATCGAGGTCTGCCATCCAAATTTCTCCGGCACCTGAGAAATCTCCATTGAAGTACAACTTGCCATTAATCTGGTCTACCGCTACTTCAGTAAAGTCTGCAAATGAAAAATCGAATCCGCTAATGATGGTAGTGGCTGAAGAACCATCCAGGTTGGCTCTTCTTACCTCTGACGATGTGATGTCTCGGGTGTAGTATAATTTTCCATTGGCTGGGTCTAGCGCAAGGCCTTCTATAAAAGAGTCTGCCAGAACAGGTTGTATAACCACAGGAGTTTGATCAATACTTGTCTTTTGAATTAGATTATTAGCCAAATCGATCCAATATAGGTCTCTGTTTATAGCGTCAATTTCGATCGCTGCAGGAGTACCAGAACCTAAATCAACAAACTCTATAACATCAGTAAATATGAGGCCGGAAGTTGTGGTGACAATATCTGCTCTCCATATAAAATTGTCTGCAGACCAAAATGCACGATTAGTTACAGGGTCAACCGCAATATCTTCTATATTACTTGCAAAGCCAGCGGTTCCCATAGGTAAAAGCTTACCCCCATTGAGGGTATCTCTAAATACAATGCCGCTACCATTACCAGCGATATATAACGATTGACCAGATTGTGATATGGTTGCCTGCCCTTGAGATGTGGCATATGACAGTAAGATGAGCAACAATACTGTAAGCGATCGAGCCATGGTAATAGACAGGTTAAATGAAGAAGACAATAACCGATACTATACAATATAGTATAAATATGACATCAGTCAAAATATTATATTCTTAAACTGCAATTATGTATGCTTTAAATTATGTGTTATAAGAAGGCTAGATTTATTTGGTGATTTTGTCGCTTAAATGCCAATTTACACATGTTTTGTAGCCTTATAGCTGTTCTATCCGTTGGTTTATTTTGTATCATTGCAATGTAAAAGTGTTATGCAGTACGAGGAGATAAAAAAACAGATAGAAGATTATAAGAATGATGGTAAAAGCCTTTTTACAACATCTTCTTTTCAGTCACATAGCTTGGTGTTACTTCATATATTGAGCAGAATAGATCCTTCTATTCCTGTGGTATTCATAAACACCGGATATCATTTTCCTGAAACGGTAGAGTTTCGTGACCGTGTTACAGATTCTTTCGGTCTTAAAAATCTAATTGATTTAAGGCCTGATACCCCAAAATTTATGCAAAAAGACGCTTTTGGTAGATTACTATTTACAAGTGATCCTGACCACTGCTGCTATTTAAATAAAACTCAACCTGTAGATACCCTTTTGTCTAAACATGACGTCTGGATAAACGGAGTGCGTGCTGACCAGAGTGCAACACGAAAAGCAATGAAAACCGAACAGCCTGCTCCTCATGGTACGGTAAGGTTTCACCCGATGCTTGATTGGACAGCCAAAATGATCTATGAGTACCAAAAGCAGTATAATCTGCCTAAGCACCCGCTTGAGTCTAATGGCTACTTAAGCATTGGATGCGAACCATGTACACGCAAAGTTGATCCTGAAATGATCGAGCGCGAAGCCAGATGGTATGGTATGAATAAAACAGAATGTGGATTACACACCGATTTGGTCGAGCAAAAATAAACCCCCTACGAAAATCTAATAATTGAAATGAAAGTATTAATTACTGGTGGAGCCGGATATATAGGTACAGAACTTGTAAACCAACTTTCTCATCGCAGTGATGTAGAAGAAATCATTATCTACGATAACCTGAGTCGGTCTAATTTTAATGTATTTCTAGGTACACCGCTACCCAATGGAGCCAGGGTTAAATTTGTACAGGGGGAATTACTGGATTCCAGAAACCTTAAAAAACATCTGAAAGGTGTTGATGTGGTTTATCATCTGGCTGCAAAAGTGACCACACCTTTTGCTAATACAGATCCTCATTTTTACGAACAGGTAAATCATTGGGGTACCGCTGAGTTGATTTATGCTGTAGAAGACAGTGATGTAAAACAGTTTGTTTTTACCAGTAGTACAGGTGTGTACGGGGCTGCTAATACCTCAGCAGACGAAAATACAGAGCCTAACCCCAAGACATTTTATGGCATATCTAAATTACGTGGTGAGGAGCATGTAAGTAGGCTGTCTGATAAGATTGATACTTATATTTTCAGGTGTGGAAATGTGTATGGTTACAGTAAAAGTATGCGCTTTGATGCCGTGATTAACAAATTCATTTTCGAGGCTAACTTCAATAACCGTATTACCATACATGGCGATGGTAAACAGCACAGGTCATTTATTCATATAGACCATGTGAGCAGGGGGTTGGCAAGTATTCTGGATCGTGTGGTTAAACCTGGACTGTATAATTTGGTAGATAGAGACTTACAAGTGCTGGATATCGTAGATGTTTTGAAAGGACTCATGCCAGACTTAGAATTTATTTTCATCAACCAGCATCTTAAACTCAGAGAGTTAATAGTAAAGCCTAATGAAGCTCTAAATTCACAGCTTAAGATTGAAAATGGTAAATCGTTTGAAGAAGAGCTTTCTGAATTTAAAGCCAGATTTAGTTTCTAAGGCTATTCGATTTATTTAGCACCGTTCTAAAACGTATATCAGGTGTTCGATTAGGTACACTTTGCTCAACCAGGAGTGCATCGAATCACGCTTCACAGCATCAAAAAGGCGTTTTTAAAAGCAGGCACATGGTTTGATAAGTTGTTGTTAGGTCAAAAATTCAAAATAATGAACAACAACATTAATTATCTTCGTGTTTACGATGAGAAGCTCGATCTTCTCTTGGATACAGCGGTGAGTAGTTTACCTATGAAATCTTCAAGATTAGATGCATTACTTAAAAAGAGCAAGTTATTTCTCAATGTAGATAACATCGCATGTTACAGAATTGTACCAGAACTACGCTGAGGAAATAAAAAGGCCCTGATTGAATCTCAATCAGGGCCTTTTTTATGAGTTAGCTTAAATTAACAGTATTCCTTAAATACTTCTACTAAGTGCTGTCCGATCATTTCGGCAGTTCTACCTTCAATGTGGTGTCTTTCTACGAAATGCACTAGTTCACCATTTTTGAACATTGCAATTGATGGAGATGAAGGAGGGTAAGGAAGTGTTAATTCTCTTACTTTATCTACTGCTTCTTTGTCAACACCAGCAAAAACAGTGGTAAGATGATCAGGTTTAGCTGCGCTATTTTCTACAGCAAACTTAACCCCAGGTCTTGCTGCTCCAGCAGCACAACCACATACTGAATTTACAACTACCAATGTAGTACCTTTATGATCAGCAAAGTGATTTGCTACGTCTTCTCCTGTTTTTAATTCTGTGAAACCAACCGAAGTAAGGTCAGTTCTCATGGGTGCTACTAATTCTTCTGGATACATATCTATTTATATTTCAAATGTCAAATTAATAATCTTATAAAAATCCGAGTTCCAATTTAGCGGCCTCAGACATCATATCTTGAGTAAATGGTGGGTCAAATGTGATTTCAACATTTACCTCACTTACTTCCTCGATTTGTTTAATAGCCATCTCTACCTCGGCAGGAATAGTTTCTGCAGCCGGGCAGTTTGGCGATGTCAATGTCATTAAAACATATACGTTATTAACCGGAAATACATTGATTTCATATATAAGGCCTAACTCATATATATCAACAGGTATTTCAGGGTCATATACTGTTTTTATAGCCTCTACAACTTTATCTCGAAGTGTTGGCTGTGCTTCGTTTTGTTTTGTTTCCTCACTCATAACTAAGCCTCAATTTTACTTTTAAATGCAAAAGCATACATCTTCATTTGCTTGATCATAGCTGCAAAGCCGTTTGACCTCTGGGTGCCTATAAATCGATCCATGCCAATTCTTTCTGGAAAGAATAGATCGGCATTTACAATATCATCAGCTTTTTGTCCAGATAAAATTCTCACTAGTAAGCTTACCAGTCCTTTAGTAATGGCAGTATTGCTATCAGCTTGAAATACTACTCTATCACCATCCAGATTGGCTGTAAGCCATACTTTAGATTGACACCCTTTTACAATGTTGTCTTCAGTCTTATGCGACTCGTCAAGGTCGTCAAGTTTTTGACCTAACTCCATGATATAAAAATTGGTCATTTCCTGATCGCCATCTAAAATGGCAAACTCTTCAACAATGTTTTCTTGAATATCTTTTATGCTTTCAGGCATATTATTTACTCATAAATTTTACGATACGATCGATTCCATCGACCATTCTATCAATTTCTTCTTTCGTGTTGTAAACGGCAAATGACGCTCTTACAGTTCCTTCAATACCAAAGCGATCCATCAACGGTTGAGTACAATGGTGCCCCGTTCTCACTGCAATACCACGGGCATCAAGCATCTGACCGATGTCAAACGGATGAATACCGTCAATAACAAAAGAAATTACACTCACTTTATTCTTGGCTGTACCTACAATTCTAAGTCCGCCAATTGCTTCAAGCTTTTTTGTGCCATAGGCCAACAGCTCTGACTCGTAGGCAGCCATAGCATCTTTACCGTTTTCATTTACAAATTTGATAGCCTCGTTAAAAGCTATAACATCTCCGATATTTGGAGTGCCAGCCTCAAATTTATAAGGTATGTCATTGTAAGTGGTGCCATCAAAACTTACATCTTTTATCATTTCACCACCACCTTGGTAAGGAGGCATACTTTCAAGCAATTCTCTTTTACCATACAATGCACCTGTACCGGTAGGGCCGTAAAATTTGTGAGCCGAAATAGCATAGAAATCTGCATCCAGCGCCTGTACATCGATAGGAAGGTGAGCCGAAGCCTGTGCACCATCAATCAATACCTTAGCACCAACTTTATGCGCTTCTCTTATAATTTCTTCAATAGGGTTTATTGTACCTAAACTATTGGATGCATGGTTTACGGCAACCAACTTTGTTTTATCAGAAAGTAATTCTTTATAAGCATCGATATCAAGTTCACCGGCTTCAGAAACAGGGATTACCTTTATTGTAGCCTCCTTTTCTTTTGCCAATAACTGCCACGGCACAATATTAGAATGATGCTCTAGCTCAGAAACGATGATTTCATCGCCTTTTTTAACTTCCTGTCGGCCATACGTAGCGGCCACAAGGTTGATACTTTCTGTAGTACCTTTCGTAAATATTATTTCTTCACGACTTTCAGCGTTTAAAAAAGCTCTAATACTCTCGCGTGTTACTTCAAAAGCTTTGGTAGCTTTTTCAGCTAATGTATGTATGCCTCTATGGATATTGGCATTATAACCTCGATAATACTCGTCAAGTGCCTTGATAACACTTTCCGGTTTTTGGGTGGTTGCAGCGTTGTCGAAGTAGGCGAGAGGTTTGCCATTTACTTCTTGGTGAAGCACTGGAAACATTTTTCTTATGGCTTCAACATTCAAGCCTTTAACACCTTCTTTCAACTCGCTCATATTTAAAAATCGTTTTGAAGTCTCTCAGAAATTAAGTTTTGTAAAAACTCTTTGAGAGGTTCTAGTTTAATACTTGATACTACATCAACGGCAAAAGCATACAACATCAAAGCTCTGGCCGACTCTACACTCAATCCTCTTGCTCTGAGGTAAAACATACCATCTTCATCGAGCTGACCTGTCGTACAACCGTGCGAACATTTTACGTCATCTGCCCAGATTTCCAACTGTGGCTTTGAGTTCATCACTGAAGTATCTGATAATAGTATGTTTTTATTTGACTGGAAGGCATTCGTTTTTTGTGCCTCTTGTCTTACAAACACTTTACCATTGAATACACCATGCGAACTATCGTCCAAAATTCCTTTGTAAAGCTCATTACTTACACAATTAGGTTTGATATGATCAACCTCTGTATGATTATCTACATGAGTATTGCCATTGATTAGATACAGCCCGTACATGTTAGACTCACAGCCCTCACCATCCACAACAATATTCATGTTGTTTCTGATCATGGCTCCATTAAGCGTAAAAGTGTAAGCACTAAAGCGACTTGATCGCTCCTGATGCACCTGCGTGGTGCCTACGTGGTAGGCAGTATCTTTATTATTTTGAAGCTTGTAATACTCTACAGCCGCATTTTCTTCAACTATTATCTCAGAGACAATATTGGTCAAACTCTCATGAGCACCTTCGGTATTGAAATCTTCAAGAAAAGTTACTTCACTGTTTCTTTCAATATGGAAGATATTCCTGGGGTTGTTAAAAGACTGTCCCTCAGAAGCATCATTTACAAAATACAGCGCAATAGGCTTCTTTACAACCGTATTCTTGGGTACGTGGATGAAGCTTCCATCGAGACTGTAAGCAGTATTAAGCGCCACAAAAGCATCTTTTTTATAATCAGCTTGTTTGCTAAACAGCTTGTTTATCTTCTCTGAATCTTCTGTAAAAGCTGTAGACAAATCCTTTATAACCACTTGCTCTTCTAAACCTTCTATAGAAGACAGTTTTTCGTCAAATTTACCATTGACGAAAACTATTTTGTGCGTATCAAGCTTTGGGATAAAGTACTTAGAAGCCTGTTCCTTAGTGATAGATGCTTCTGCGCCTATTTTTCCAAAGTCGAAAGCTTTCTCTAGTGATTTTTGAAGATTTGTATACTTATATTCTTCATTTTTCGGCCCAGGAAAACCCAGCGTTTTAAATGCTTCAAGCGCATTTTTTCGGGTGGTATGTTCTGGTTGAGAAGCATGACCGTTGAGCTGTGCTTCAAAAGCTTCAAAATTCTTAATTAAATTTTCTTGTAAACTCATTACTTCAGCTTATGCTGTTTTAAGATTTATGCGATTGTTTTTTCTTTTATCCAGTCGTATCCTTTTTCTTCTAACTCAAGAGCAAGCTCTTTTGTGCCAGATTTCACGATACGGCCGTTGTAGAGTACGTGTACATAATCAGGTACGATATACTCTAGCAACCTTTGATAGTGAGTAACAACAATCGTTGCGTTATCTTTAGTTTTAAGTTTATTTACGCCATCAGCCACAATTCTAAGCGCATCGATATCAAGACCAGAATCGGTTTCGTCTAGTATCGATAAAGTTGGCTCTAGCATTGCCATCTGAAATACTTCATTACGCTTTTTCTCTCCACCAGAGAAACCTTCATTTAGCGCACGACTCAATAAAGATTGGTCTATATCAACCAATTTCATTTTCTCCTTCATTTCTTTAAGAAAAGAAACTGCATCGAATGGCTCAAGGCCTCTGTGCTCTCTAATTTGGTTTATCGCTGTTTTTAAAAAATTGGTGGTGCTTACACCAGGTATTTCAACAGGATATTGGAAAGCTAAGAATATACCCTCGCGAGCTCTTTCTTCAGGAGCAAGGTCGAGTAAGTCTTGTTCTTTATAGGTAACCTTTCCTTTGGTAACTTCATAGTCTTCGCGACCAGCTAAAACTGATGCCAAGGTACTTTTACCAGAACCGTTTGGTCCCATTATAGCATGTACCTCACCAGGCTTTACCTCCAGGTTGATACCTTTAAGTATTTCTTTATCTTCTATTGATGCGTGTAAATCTTCTATCTTAAGCATTGTGTTATTCTAAATTCTTTGTCAGGATAATTTTGATTGAAAAGGGTGGAAGTGATTAACCCACAGAACCTTCCAGCGTCAAGGCCAGGAGCTTCTGTGCTTCAACTGCAAATTCCATTGGCAGCTGATTAAGCACTTCTTTACAATATCCATTAACGATTAGCGCGATAGCACTTTCTTCGTCTATACCTCTTTGAGTACAGTAGAATATTTGATCTTCTCCAATCTTCGAAGTTGTGGCTTCATGCTCTACCTGAGCAGAGCTGTTTTCGATATCTATATATGGGAAGGTGTGTGCACCACATAGGTTACCCATTAATAAGGAGTCGCACTGTGAGAAGTTACGCGCATTTTCAGCTCTCTTCATCACTTTAACTTGTCCACGGTAACTGTTCTGTGATTTACCTGCTGATACACCTTTAGATACAATTCTGGATTTTGTGTTCTTACCGATGTGAATCATCTTGGTACCAGTATCCGCTTGCTGCATTTTGTTAGTTACAGCTACAGAGTAAAACTCTCCCTGTGAGTGATCTCCTTTAAGAATGCATGATGGATATTTCCACGTTACTGCAGATCCGGTCTCTACCTGTGTCCAGGATATCTTTGATCTGTCTCCGGCACAAATGCCCCTTTTAGTTACGAAGTTGTAAATACCACCTTTACCATTCTCATCTCCAGGATACCAGTTCTGTACAGTAGAATACTTAACCTCAGCATCTGCTTGAGCATATATCTCTACCACAGCTGCATGAAGTTGATTTTCATCTCTCTGAGGTGCTGTACAACCTTCAAGGTAACTAACATATGATCCTTCCTCTGCTACGATCAGTGTTCTTTCAAACTGACCCGTATTAGCGGCATTAATTCTAAAGTATGTAGATAACTCCATTGGGCATCTAACTCCTTTAGGGATATAGCAGAATGATCCATCTGAGAAAACTGCTGAATTAAGTGCAGCAAAGTAGTTGTCATTAACCGGCACTACTGACCCAATGTATTTCTTTACCAGCTCAGGGTGGTCTTGCACAGCCTCACTAAAAGAGCAGAAAATTATGCCTAATTCGGCAAGTTTATCTTTAAATGTAGTTGCAACAGATACACTGTCGAAAACAGCATCTACTGCCACTCCGGTCAATCTTTTTTGTTCCTCTAACGAAATACCCAACTTTTTAAATGTCTCGAGCATTTCAGGGTCTACTTCGTCCAAACTCTTAGGCTTTACCTTTTGCTTTGGTGCAGAGTAGTAGATGATGTCCTGATAATTTATTTTCGGGAACTTGACATTTGCCCAATCAGGTTCTTCCATCTGGGTCCACTTTTTATAAGCTTTTAATCGCCAGTCAAGTAGCCACTCAGGTTCCTCTTTTTTAGCCGAAATGAAGCGTACAATATCCTCACTCAGGCCTTTTGGAGCCTGATCAGCCTCCATGTCGATGTTCCAACCGTGTTCATATTCTTTGGAGGTAAACTCCTCTAAAATTTGATCGTCTTTACTCATTCAATGTTATTTAGACTCATTTCAAATTACACTGCAAATGTACAACAATTATTACACTTTAAGGTTTCACGTTTTGGATTTTTTGGATTAGTTAAAACCAATGAAGCCATAGATAAAATTGATCTTTATAGCCTTTTTTAAGCATATTTTTCACGATTCCGTATGCTGGCTAAGCGTGTACTGTTGTATTTTAAGCTGCAAAGGTAGCAAGGTAATTTTAATCAACTACCTGTGGGCGCAAAAAGTGGAATTTAATGCTCATTATTATCCCCAATAATGTGGTTTTATTTTCACTAAATATTCTAGTTAAGTACATGATTCAGGTAGAAATGAATTTGGCATATAATTCGATGATGATGATCCAAAACCAACCAAAAAACTATTATGAAAAGAATATTTAAATCAACATTAGCAATATTGAGTATGGCGACATTGATAGTTGCCTGTAATCCTTCAGAAACTCGTGATAATGAGGCTGTAGAGACTGAAATAGAAGAAGAAAGAGAAGAATTACGTAACGACTTGCAGAAAACTCAGGAAGATATTGATAAAAGAATAGACAAATATCAGCGTGAGTTAGACGAAAAAGGAGAGGAGCTCAGTGATGAATCAAAACAGGCATTTAACAAAGCGATTGCCACTTTGAAAAAAGAAAAAGAGCAATTAGATAGAAACCTGGAAAACTTAGATGAGTCAACTGAAGACGGCTGGAAGGAAACTAAGGCTGATATAAACGAAACCCTTGAGTCAGTAGAGAAAG